>CALZAG010000007.1 GCA_945613045.1 uncultured Clostridia bacterium
GCAGGGGACGAGCATCGCTCGTCCGCCGGCGGATGCACATATACGATTAGGATTAAACATCTTGTCGGCAAAGGCAATGCCTTTGCCGACGATTTTAAAAAAGGCCGTCCCGAGGGACGGCATTTTTTGTGTGGGATAATATTTACTTCTGGAGCTCAGCCCAGTTGGGAGTATCGGTGCGGATGTTGGTCCACTCCTCGCATATAGCGGTGTCATTGTTAAGAACGTTGCCGAGGTCGGTTGCCCAGGTGTAATCGTGGGAGTTGGTGGCCTCAAGGATCTCGCCGTAGCACCACATATCGGAGGGGCAGTCGGACCAGGTCTTTACATAGCCTTCGCAGCTGTCAGCGCTGTCAACGGCGGGCATACGGCCGACAAGACGGTTGAACATGGTGGCAGCCTGCGCGCGGGTGAGGTTATCGGTGGGATTTGCATTGCCGTTGGCGTCGCCCTTGATGATGCCGAGCTTTGCAAGCAGGTTGATATACTTATCGGCAAAGCCGCCGTTAAGGTCGCCGAACATATCGCCGCCGGTGTACTCAACGGAGAACATGCGGCCGATCATTGCGGCGAACTGCTCGCGGGTAACGGGCTGATTCGGACGGAAAGTGCCGTCTGTATAGCCGTTTATGATGCCTGCGCTTGCAAGGCTGGAGATGGCGTTGTTGTGGGGATTTCCGGCGTTAACATCGGAGAAGTTGTTGGTCTTGGTGAAGACCTTGTCGCGGGCCTCGGGAGTCATAAGACGGAAGATAATGGATGCGACCTCGCCGCGGGTGATGGTGCCGTTGGGGCGAACCGTTCCGTCGTTGTAGCCGATCATGTAGGAGAAGTGATCGGAGTAGTTAAGTCCGATATTGAGAACAGGATAGAGAACGAGTTCCTTGACCTCGGGCTTGATGCTTATTGTCCAGGTGAGGCCGGGAAGAGTGCTGTACTTCAGGCCGGTTATCATGCCGTCGCAGGTGGCGGCGACGTTGTACAGGCCGAGAAGTCCCTTGGGGATAAGAGCAAGACCGAGCGCGTTGGCCTCGGTCACGGAGGTGTCTCCGTTAACGTTGGTCAGAGTGACCTTTGCATGGCTTGCGGGGATACGGCTTGCCAGCGAACAATAGACGAGGTAGTCGGGGATCTGAATGCCGTTGACGACGTCGATCACCTTTCCCATGACGTCATCAGAGCTGTTTGCATCCTCTGCGAAAGCCATGGTGGGCATCAGTGCAACTACCATCATCACTGCCAGAAGCAGGCTGATAATCTTTGTTGACTTTTTCATTGTTTGTACTCCTTCTCACAAATAAACGTTTATAAGCCTAACAGCTGTATGTACAAGAATAATTTACACCGAGCGTAACATTTTGTCAACAATTTGATATAAAATAGGACAAAAAATATTTTTACAATTTATTGCACCCGAGTTTTTTCAAAAAACGCCGTTTGAAGATCGGTTCTGAGCAGATGAGTTATGACGCGTTACGATCCGTAAAAACGGCAGCACTTCTTTAGATATAATTTATTTTTGCTTATTGCAGCTGGCGTATTATTTCCCTGCGCAGTCTGATGATAATGCGTTTTTCGAGACGGCTTATGTAGCTTTGGGAGATCCCCATCATGTCCGCCACCTCCTTCTGTGTGTATTCGCTGCCGCCGTTCAGGCCAAAGCGCAGGGTTATGATGTTTCTTTCCCGCTCGGCAAGAGTGTTGACGGCGTTCATGAGCATCTGCCTGTCGGCGTCGTCCTCAAGGGGGCGGCACACCTCGTCGTCATCGGTGCCGAGAACATCCGAGAGCAGCAGCTCGTTGCCGTCCCAGTCGGTGTTCAGGGGCTCGTCGAAGCTGACCTCGCTGCGCTGGTTGCTGATCTTCCGCAGATACATGAGTATCTCGTTTTCTATGCACCTTGAAGCGTATGTGGCAAGCTTGATGTTCTTGTCGCTTCTGAAGGTGTTTATGGCTTTTATAAGCCCGATGGTGCCGATCGAGATAAGGTCTTCAAGGTTTATGCCCGTGTTTTCAAAGCGCCTCGATATATAGACGACGAGACGTAGATTGTGTTCCGTAAGGAGTCTTTTGGCGGCCTCATCGCCGCTTTCCATGGCGATAATGGCCTTTTCCTCCTCCTCGCGCTCAAGGGGAGGCGGCAGAACGTCGCTGCCGCCGATGTAAAAAAGCCCGCTGCCGGGGGCCAGATGCTTTTCAAGCCAGCTTTTTATTAATTTAAGTAAGTTCATTTCTTCTCCTTTCACAGAATGCAGTCAAAGCCGTCCCCGCCCACGGGAGTGGGGGAAACGGCGGCTATTATATCGCTGCGTTCCCTGCCGTCGACGCATATCCGGTCGGGACGAAACGCGGCCAGCATCCCCGAGCCTGTTCCCACGGCGCTGTACGGGATGAGCCGCAGCCGCCCCTCGAGCCCGGGTGCGGTAAGGGCTTCGGTGCAGTCGGGGGATCTGAATTTTTCCGCAGATCCGGGAAACAGGGGGGAGAGGGCATCGGCGCTTCCTATCAGCACCGAGGAACCCGTTATTGGGTCAAACAGGGTGTTGCCGCTGTCGTGCAGAGCTCTGAGCTCGGCGGTTTTGCCCATGAACTCCAGATGTACCTCCGAGACGGAGATATCCGCGTTTTTTATGCTGCGGCGGAACACCAGGCTCAAAAGCGCGTATATGACGCCGAAGGACAGGACGAGCACCGGCATGGAGACAGGAATATACAGCGGGTTATGCAGGCTGCCGCCGTTTTGCAGCGAAACGGCCCATACCGCGCCGCCGAACAGCGCCGAAACCGCGAAGAATACAAGACAGCAGCGCAGGAGCTTTTCCTCGCTGCCGTAAGCGATAAGCGCCATGAGCACTCCCGCGGCGAGCTTGACGGGCGAGAGCGAAAGAAAGCTCAGGTCAGGGAAAATGCTTGCCGCGGCAAAGCCCGCTCCGAACAGGGCGCCGAGAAGATACCGCCCTCTGCGCAGCTTGACGCCGCAGACGCGTGCGGAGCATAACAGCAGCAGATAATCCAATATGAAGTTAAGAAAAAACAACCGGTCTATGTAGATTATGTCCATATAAAGATTATAAGCTTAGTCCTACGCATAATTTGTCATTTATTAATTGTCAAACGGAACAGTCTGTGGTAAAATACCTAAGATTTAATTAATGTGAACAGAAGGATTGTGTCTATGTGGTTTTGGTTTGCGATAGCGGCTCTCTTGTGCTGGAGCGGCTCCGACCTGTTTTCGAAGATAGGCTGTCAGGACGCCGAGGATAAGTACAGCCATCTAAAGATGGTCATGGCTGTGGGCCTTGTTATGGGCCTGCATGCCGCGTACGAGGTGTTTGTCGGCGGCGTCGAGATAAACGGCAGCATCATTCTCACCTATCTGCCCGTGTCCATGCTGTATATACTGTCCATGGCCATCGGCTATCTGGGACTGAGATATATCGAGCTTTCGATATCCTCCCCGATTTGCAATTCCTCCGGAGCTATTGTCGCCATACTCATATTCGCAACTCAGGGCATCGGTGAGCTGCCGCCCATGGCTCTTGTCGCCGTGGCGATGGTGTGTATCGGCGTTGTCGCGCTGGGCATAACCGAGGCGAGGGAGGACGAGGATCTCAGAAGGGCAAGGCAGGATGCAAGCAACCACCACTATGCCAAAAGCTGGGTGGCGATCACCATCCCCATCATATACTGCCTTCTGGACGCGCTTGGCACCTTTGCCGACAGCCGCGTTCTGGAGACGCTCAACGAGGACTCGGCAAACGTCGCCTATGAGCTGACCTTCCTGATGGTCGGCATCGTCTGCGCGGTGTACGTTCTCGGCGTCAGGAAGCAGAGGCTCGTTCCGAAAATGGAGGCCCCCAAGTACACGGGCGCTATCTTCGAGACCGCGGGACAGTTTGCGTACATATACGCCCTTGCCGACGCCGAGCACGCAGCGCTTGCCGCACCCATAATCTCCGCATACTGCGTCGCCTCCGTAATCTGGAGCCGCATTTTCCTGAAGGAAAAGCTGTCTGTAAAGCACTACGGGTCTATCCTTCTCGTGGTTGTGGGTATAGTTATTATGGGCATACTTGATATTTAATAAAGGAGAGATACCATGCCTGAACCTGCGTATAAAAGAGTACTTATAAAAATAAGCGGAGAGGCCCTTGCCGGCGAGAAAAAGACCGGCTTTGACTTTGATTTCATCGCCCGAGTCTGCGAGACTGTCAAGCGCTGCACCGAGATGGGCGTTCAGGTGGGCATCGTCGTCGGCGGCGGCAACTTCTGGCGCGGCGTCAAGGACGGCGCGGGTCATGTCGAGCGCGTGTCCGCCGACCGCATGGGTATGCTGGCGACGGCCATGAACTGCCTTGCCGTCGCGGACGTATTCAAGCAGACAGGCGCCGCGGCGAGCATCCAGACCGCCGTTGACATTCAGGGCGTCGGCGAGCGGTACAGCACCGCAGAGGCAGTAAGGCGCCTTGAAAACGGCGAAGTCGTCCTGTTCGGCTGCGGAACAGGCTGCCCCTTCTTCTCGACGGACACTGCGGCCGTGCTGAGAGCCGCCGAGATAAACGCGGATGCCATACTCCTTGCGAAGAATATCGACGGTGTGTACTCCGCCGACCCGAAAACGGATGCCTCGGCCGTGAAATTTGACAGTATCACATACGACGAGGTGCTGGCGCGGCATCTTGCGGTGATGGACACCACGGCGACCAGCCTTGCGATGGATAACGATATCCCCGTCATAGTGTTCGCACTGGCCGAGCCGGAGAATATCGTCCGCGTACTGATGGGCGAGAAGCTCGGTACGAGAGTGAGTAAAAATAAGTAAAACGAAGATAAATTATCAGGAGGTAATAAACCATGTCTAAATATCCCGAGATCGAAAGCAGAATGAAGAAAACCACCGAGGTGCTGAAGACCCAGCTCGCGTCTGTCCGCGCGGGCCGCGCAAACGCGGCGGTGCTCGATCAGATCACCGTCGACTATTACGGCGTTCCCACTCCGATACAGCAGGTGGCGTCCATCTCCGTGCCCGACCCCCGCTCCCTTATGATCCAGCCCTGGGACGCCTCCGTTCTCAAGGGCATCGAGAAGGCTATCCTTGCCTCCGACCTGGGAATCAACCCCCAGAACGACGGCAGAGCCATACGCCTTGTTTTTCCCCAGCTCACCGAGGAGCGCCGCAAGGAGCTTGCAAAGCAGGTGAAGAAATACGGCGAGGAGTCCAAGGTCGCCGTACGCAACATCCGCCGCGACGCCATTGACAAGTTCAAAAAGCAGCAGAAGGCCTCCGAGATCACCGAGGACGACTACAAGACCATTGAGAAGGACATCCAGAAACTGACCGACGATTATATAAAGGAAGTCGACAATATTGCCGACGCCAAGGAAAAGGAACTTTTCGAGATCTGATATGGCGGAAAATACATTCAACAATGCGGCGGGGGAGCAGGCAAAAAGCCTTCCCCGCCATATTGCCATCATATTGGATGGCAACGGCCGCTGGGCGAAAAAGCGCGGACTGCCCCGAAACGCGGGGCATCTCGCCGGGTCAGAGACCTTTCGCAGCATAGCGACCTACTGCAAGGAGATAGGCATAGAGTACCTTACTGTGTACGCCTTTTCTACGGAAAACTGGAAACGCTCCGAGGATGAGGTCGGCGGCATCATGAAGCTGCTGGACAAGTATCTGCACGAGGCGATACGGGACATGAGGAAGAAGAACATCAGGATGAAGGTGTTCGGCGATATATCCCGCCTGTCCCCGAAGCTTCAGGAGCTCATAAGGGAAACAGACGAGATATCGCAGCAGATAGAGGGCTTTCAGGCGAATATCTGCATAAACTACGGCGGCAGAGCCGAGATCGTCCGCGCGGCCGAGCTTTACGCGAAGGACGTGTCGGAAGGCAGGGCCGAGGGCGAGCTGACGGAGGAAAAGCTTGCGGGGTATATGTATTCCGCGGGCATACCCGACCCTGAGCTGCTCATCCGGCCGGGCGGGGAGTGCAGGCTCTCAAATTTCCTGCTGTGGCAGTGCGCGTATTCCGAGTTATATTTCACCGACGTTCTCTGGCCGGACTTCACTCCGGCGGAGCTTGACAGGGCGATAGCGGCCTTCCGGAACCGCGACCGCCGTTTCGGAGGAGTTAAGCCATGATAAGTTCCGTGTCAATATTAGGCTCGACGGGCTCCATAGGCCGTCAGAGCATCGCGGCGGCGGAGTACCTCGGCATACCCGTAAGGGCGCTTGCCGCGAACAGAAAGATCGACATGGTCGAGGAGCAGGCGCGCCGCCTGAAGCCCGAATTTGTGGCCATATATGACGAAAACGCCGCAAACGACCTGCGCATAAGGCTTGCCGATACCGATATAAAGGTAGGCAGCGGAATGGCGGGGCTCATCGAGGCCGCCGCCGGTCACGCCGAATGTGTTGTCACGGCAGTGTCCGGCTCGGTCGGGCTGAGGCCCACGCTTGCCGCCATCGACGCTAAAAAGCGCATCGCCCTTGCGAACAAGGAGACCCTTGTGTGCGCGGGCGAGCTCGTCATGCCGCGCGCCGAGCGCATGGGCGCCGAGATAGTGCCCGTGGACTCCGAGCACTCGGCTATCTTCCAGTGTCTTATGGGCAGAAAAAAGAGTGAACTCAAAAAGATACTGCTTACAGGCAGCGGCGGCCCGTTCAGAGGCAAAAGCCGCGCCGAGCTAAGCGGAGTCACCCCCGAACAGGCGGTCAGGCACCCCAACTGGAGCATGGGCGCGAAGATATCCGTCGACTCGGCGACAATGATGAACAAGGGGCTTGAGTTTATTGAGGCGATGCACCTTTTTGGGGTCACGCCGGATGATATACAGGTAGTCGTACATCCCCAGAGCATAATTCACTCCATGGTCGAGCTTGTTGACGGCACCGTCATAGCCCAGCTCGGCGTTCCCGATATGGGACTTCCCATACAGCTTGCCATGACATATCCCGAGCGGACGGCCTCACCCTTCAAGCGTCTTGATTTCCGGGATATGAAGGACATGACCTTTGAAGCGCCGGACTATGAAAAGACCCCCTGCCTGAAGCTTGCTATGGACTGCGCAAGGGAAGGCGGCACCGCGCCCTGCGTCATGAGCGCGGCGAATGAGGCGGCGGTAGCGCTGTTTTTGCAGCATCGGCTCGGCTATAATCAGATTTATGACAGTGTTTTGGCGGCGGTCGAGAGCATAGAAATAGTAAGTAAGCCCGACCTTGAGGCTATATTGGCGGCGGATGAAGCGGCCAGAGTTTTTGTCAGGGAGCATTTTTCCTAATGTATATAGTAATCGCAATTATAATGTTCGGCGTTTTGATCGCCATACATGAATTCGGACATTTTATCACTGCAAAAGCCTGCGGAGTCCGGGTGGATGAGTTCGCCATAGGCATGGGCCCCGCTGTCTGGAAAAAGCAGAAGGGCGAGACCATGTATGCCCTGCGCATCCTTCCCATAGGCGGCTTCTGCGCAATGGGCGAGGATGAGGAGTCCGAGGACCCGAGAGCCTTCCCCAACCAGAGCTTCTGGAAAAAGCTCATCATCCTTTGCGCGGGCTCGTTCATGAACTTTCTGCTGGGCGTCGTACTCATCGTGCTGATGTACGTCAATGCCGGAGCCTTCATGTCTCCGGTCATTGACAGCTTTATGGACGGCTGCCCCTACGCCGGGGACGGCGCCTTCGAGGAGGGCGACCGGTTTTACAGTATAGACGGCCACCGCATTTACCTTTTCAGCGACGTTTCGATGTTCCTTGAGCGGGGCGACGGCGTTTACGATATTGTTGTCGTGCGCGGCGGCGAAAAGGTGGAGCTTGACAACATGAAGCTTGTGCCCACATTGCAGACCGATGAGGGAATGAAATACGGCCTTGTCTGGGGCGTGGAGGAGGCCACCTTCGGCGCAAAGCTGAGGTACACATGGAATACGACGCTTGAATTTTCGCGCCTTGTGTGGCTGGGTCTCGGCGACCTCATAAACGGCGCCGTGGGCATGGATGAGATGGCGGGGCCCGTCGGCATCGTCGATATGATGAACGATGTCGGCTCTCAGGCCGAGAGCACCGCCGACGCGGTGTACAGCATGCTGTACTTTTCCGCGTTCATTGCGATAAACCTTGCGATAATGAATATGCTGCCCATTCCCGCACTGGACGGCGGCAGAGTGTTCCTGATGCTCGTAACGGTCGTCATCGAGGCGGTGAGCCGCCGGAAGCTCGATCCCAAATACGAGGGATATATCCACATGGTGGGCATGGGGCTGCTCCTGCTGCTCATGGTAGTCGTGATGTATAACGACATCGTAAGACTTATCACAGGGTGAGGCTATGGATAAAAGAAACGAAACGAAGAAAATAAGCGTGGGCGGCGTCATGCTCGGCGGCGGAGCCGGAGTCACGGTGCAGTCCATGTGCAATACAAAGACCCACGACGTTGAGGCAACGGTGCATCAGATAAGGCAGCTTCAGGCTGCCGGCTGCGACATCGTCCGCCTTGCCATACCCGACATGGCGGCGGCGGAGGCCGTTCCCGCGATAAAGGAGCAGACGGATATTCCGATAGTCGCGGATATACATTTTGACCACCGCCTTGCGCTTGCCGTCGCCGAACGGGGCGTTGACAAGATACGCATTAACCCGGGCAATATCGGCTCTGAGGATAACGTCCGCAAGGTGGCCGAGGCCTGCAAAAAGCGCAATATCCCCATCAGGATTGGCGTGAACGCGGGCAGCCTTGAAAAGCGCCTTATCGAAAAGTACGGCCACCCCACTCCGGAGGCCATGGCAGAGAGCGCGAAAACGCATATCGAGCTTTTAAACCGATTTGATTTTGATGATATCTGCCTTTCCATGAAGGCGTCCTCCGTGCCGCTGACCGTCGCGGCGTACCGCCTTGCGTCGGAGGAATTCCCGTATCCCCTGCACCTCGGCGTTACCGAGACCGGCACCGCGTGGAACGGCACCATTCAGTCCGCCGTGGGCATAGGAACGCTCCTGTGCGAGGGCATTGGGAACACCATCCGCGTGTCACTTACGGCAGACCCCGTTGAGGAGGTCAAAGCCGGCATAGCCATACTCAAGGCTGCGGGGCTCAGGCAGGGGATAAGACTCGTGTCCTGCCCGACCTGCGGCAGAACGCAGATAGACCTTATCGGACTTGCCCACGAGGTGGAAAAGCGCATCGAGGGCTTGGACAGGAATATAACGGTCGCGGTCATGGGCTGCGCCGTCAACGGCCCGGGCGAGGCGCGCGAGGCCGATTACGGCGTCGCCGGAGGCGCGGGCTGCGGCCTGCTCTTTAAAAAGGGCGAGGTCATCGGCACATATCCATATGAAAGACTGTGCGACGCACTTATCGAACTGATAGAGAAGGATTCTTAACGTGAGCGAACATACACCATTTCTTGAGATATTTCCCGGGACGGAGAGCCTTCGGGCAAGCTGCGGCGGGCTTGAAAAAGCCTATGTGACCGACGTCGCCGTGAGCACGGCGGAGGGGAGCATGGACATTGCCGCGTGGTTTTGCCGCGCCCCCGCGCCCGCGGAGACCGCTAATCTGGAAAACGTCCTGCAAAAGGATTACGGCCTTAACAGGGTGAGCATAAACGCGGACTATCCCAAGCTTGCGGAGGCAAAGGAGCCCAAGCAGAGCAAGCCGCAGGGCTCAAAGCCCGACGGCGCGGTGCTCATGGGACGCAGCATAAAAAAAGCGCCGGAGCCCATGTCGGGACTTACCCAGTCCTCGGGCAGAGTCGTCGTCGAGGGCGACGTGTTCGAGGTAACCAGCCGCAAGCTCCAGAAGCGCGACGGAGCAATGCTCTGCTTTGATATGACCGACCTTACCGGCTCTATCCGCATCGCAAAGTACCTGCGCGCCGAGGACGACCAATCCATAATAAACAAGATACAGGTGGGCGACCATGTTTTCGTCAGCGGCTTTGTGACCTACAGCCGCTATGACGAGGATATCGTCATCGAGCCCAAGGACATAGTGCTGGGCAAAAAATATATCCGTCCGGACAATGCCGAGGAAAAGCGCGTCGAGCTTCACGTCCACACCCGCTTTTCCGCGCTCGATGCGCTGACAGACCCCGCCGCGATAGTAAAGCGCGCGGCGTACTGGGGACATCCGGCCATCGCGGTGACAGACCACGGAGTGCTCCAGGCCTTTCCCGATATGTGGAAGGCGGGCAAAAAGCACGGCGTGAAGATAATCTACGGCTGCGAGTGCTACTTCGTGAACGACCTTGACGGCAGCCTTGCGGTACACGGCAGCAGTTCAAGGGATATGAATGACGAGATGGTGGCCTTTGACATTGAGACCACCGGCCTTAACGCGGGCTCGGACCGCATGACGGAGATCGGCGCCGTGATATTCGCCGGAGGCGAGATAAAGGAGAGCTTCAACACCTTTGTCGACCCCGGAATGCACATCCCGGCCGAGATAACCCAGCTCACCGGCATAAGCGATAAGGACGTCAGGGGCGCGCCCGACGAGGGCGAGGCCATGAGAATGTTCCTTGAGTTTGCCGGAGATCGCCCCATAGTCGCGCACAACGCCGATTTTGACACGGGCTTCATGTCATCGGCCTGCGCCCGCTGCGGCATCGACTTCGAGCCGGTGTATCTGGACACGCTTTCGCTTTCGCACGCGCTTTTGCCCGATTTGAAGCGTCATAAGCTGGATATCGTCTCAAACCGCCTGAGCCTGCCGGAATTCAACCACCACAGGGCCTCCGACGACGCGCTCGTGGTCGCGCGCATAATGGGCAAATTCCTGCCCATGCTCGCGGAAAAGGGCGCGAAAACTGTAGACGATATTCAGGAGGTCTTCAGGGCAATAAAACCCGCCGACCACAGCAAATCCCGTCATATGATACTGCTCGTTAAGAACAAGGCCGGCCTCAAAAACCTGTATGAGCTGGTGTCGCAGTCGTATCTTAAATACTTCCACAAGACTCCGACCGTGCCCAAGAGCCTGCTTATAAAGCACAGGGAGGGCATACTTGTCGGCTCTGCCTGCGGCATGGGCGAGCTGTACGGCGCGGTGATGCACGGCGCGAGCGACGCGGAGCTCAAGCGCATCGCCTCCTTCTATGACTACCTTGAGATACAGCCCATCGGCAACAACCGCTTCCTTGTGGATAACGGCGTCGTCAGCGATGAAACCGTGCTTCAGGACTATAACCGCCGCATACTTGATATCGGCAGGCAGCTCAATAAGCCCGTCATTGCCGCCAGCGACGTCCACTTCCTTGACGCGGAGGACGAGCAGTACCGCAAAATACTGCAGGCTGCGAAAAAATTCTCCGACGCCGACCGCGGCTGCCCCATCTTCTTCCGCACCACCGACGAGATGCTGCGCGAATTCGACTATCTGGGCAGCGAGACAGCCAAGGAGGTCGTCATAGATAACCCCCGGGCGATAGCCGATCAGGTGGAGGATATCGAGCTTCTGCCCAAGGGTCTGTACCCACCGAAGATCGAAAACTCCGCCGGGGAGCTCAAGGAGCTCGTTTACGGCAAAATGCACGCCATTTACGGCGAAGAACCGCCCGAAATAGTGCGTGAGCGCGTGGACACGGAACTCAAGACCATTCTTGACCACAACTATGACGTCATCTATATGTCCGCCCAGAAGCTGGTTCGCAATTCGCTTGAGCACGGCTATCTGGTGGGCTCCAGAGGCTCTGTCGGCTCCTCCATCGTCGCCTATATGTCGGGCATCACGGAGGTAAACTCGCTCCCTCCGCATTACGTCTGCCCCAAGTGCAAGCACTCGGAGTTCGTGACCGACGGCTCTTACGGCTGCGGCGCGGACATGCCTCCGAAAAACTGTCCCGACTGCGGCACCCTGATGCGGCAGGATGGCTTCGATATCCCGTTTGAGACCTTCCTCGGCTACCCGGGAAACGAAAAGACCCCTGATATTGACCTTAACTTCTCCGGCGAGTATCAGGCTCAGGCGCACAAGTACACCGAGGAGCTTTTCGGCCCGGATCATGTTTTCCGCGCCGGAACGATAGGCACGCTGGCGGAAAAAACCGCCTACGGCTATGTGAAAAAGTACCTCGAGGAGCGCGGCATCACCGTCACCAAGGTCGAGGAGAACCGCCTTGCAAAGGGGCTTGTCGGCGTAAAGCGCACGACGGGGCAGCACCCCGGCGGCCTTGTCGTCATCCCGCAGGACATGGACGTGACCGACTTCTGTCCCGTTCAGCACCCCGCGGACGATCCAAAGAGCGGCATAGTCACGACGCATTTTGAATATCACTGCATGGAGTCAAATCTCCTGAAGCTGGATGAGCTGGGGCACGATGACCCCACCATGATCCGCATGCTGGAGGACGCAACAGGCGTGGACGCCAAGGAGATATCCCTCTCCGACCCCGATACCATGAAAATATTCACCACGCCCACGGTGCTGGGGCTCCCCGATGACGACGAAATAATCGGAAAGACCGGCAGCATCGGCATACCCGAGTTCGGGACTGGCTTCACGCGCCAGATGCTGGTGGACACCCAGCCGACCCAGTTTGACACTCTGGTGCGCCTGTCCGGCTTCTCGCACGGCACCGACGTCTGGGCGGGCAATATCCGTGACCTGATAGTAAACGGCATAGCGACCGTTAACGAGACCGTCGGCTGCCGCGACGATATCATGCTCTATCTCATCCAGAAGGGCATGGAGCCCTCGCTTGCTTTCAAGACCATGGAGGCAGTCCGAAAGGGCAAGGTGAAAAAAAGCGGCGAGTTTCCCGGGGACGCGGAGGCTCAGATGCGCGCCATGGGCGTTCCCGACTGGTACATAGAATCCTGCCGCAAGATAGCCTACCTTTTCCCGAAGGCGCACGCCGTGGCCTACGTTATGATGGCGTTCCGCATCGCGTGGTTCAAGGTGCATGAGCCGCTGGCGTTTTACAGCGCTTATTTCTACCGCCGCAGCCAGAAAAACAGCTTCGACGCGGAGATGATGACCTGCGGCATCGACGAGGTAAGGCGCAGGATAAACGAGCTCAAGCAGAAGGACGATTCGACCGCCAACGAGGACAGCATACTCACAACGCTTGAGGCGGTGTATGAATTTTATATGCGAGGCTTTGATTTCGCTCCCATCGACCTGTATGAGTCCGACGCTTTGAAGTTCAGGATAACTGAGGACGGAAGGCTGAGGCCGCCCTTCGTGGCGATAGCCGGCCTCGGCGAGACCGCGGCCTTTGACCTTGCAAAATGCACCGAAAACGGCCGGAGCTACATCTCCGTCGAGGAAGTCAGCGCCGCCTGCCCCAAGGTCAGCACGAGCCATCTGGAGGTGCTCAAGCGCCTCGGCGCCCTCGGCGATATGCCCGAGAGCTCGCAGATAAATCTTTTTGAAAGCTTCTGACAAATTGAAAGCTCCGCACCTCAAACGAGGTGCGGAGCTTTCTTTATCTTGGCGTTTGTCAGAAGCTTCCGCCCCTGCCTCCGTGGACAGAGCCTCCGCCTGACATATGCGTACTGCTGAAATTCCCGCCGGCCCCGATGCCGCCCTGACGGTCGTTGTCCTTGGGCTTCGGCGTCTTGCTAACCGTGGTGTAGAGAAAAACATCGCGGCTTTCGCTGAGACTGAAGCTGCCGGCGCGGACATAATCTGCCGCCGCGCTCTGCATTCTGACGCTCTTCATGCCCCGCTTCATAATGCTCATGGCTATCAGAGCCACAACAAGCCCGATGCCTATGGCGATGGGTATCCAGATAAAACGCGGCCCGGAGCTTGTTTCGGCTGGGGAAAAATCGTAAAAATCCTCGTCGGAATAGTTATCGCGCCGCTCCTCGTAGCCCTCGTCCTCCATGTCCTCGGCCAGATAGGCGCGGCAGTCCCGGATGAAGGCATCAAAGGCCGAATAACAGTCCCCGTCCGCGAGGAAGGGGGTGATATCCTCACCGATGGAGTCAAGATAGTAATCGGGAAAAGCGTATATGGCGTAACCGGTGGTGGATATATGCCATTTCCGCTCGGCCATGCTCACCAGCAGGAGCAGCCCGTCGCAGTCTTCGCCCTCGCCCAGACCGTTGTCGTCGTAAAAATCATCGGCGTATTCCTCAGCGCTTTTGCCGTCCAAGGAGTCAACGGTGAGAATGGCTATGGTCATCCCGTACTCTCGGCTGGCGTCCTCCAGAGCGGCCGCTATGTAGTCCGCTTCATCGCCGCTGAGCAGACCCTCGTAGTCGTACAGCAGTTTCCCACTGTCTGCAAGGGCGGTGCCGGGCAGGCACAGCAGGAGGCAGAGGATAAGAACGAGAAAAATGAGTTTTCTTTTCATACCGCACCCCCTACATCAGCGCAAGCCACATGAGGCCGTATGCGGCAGCGGCGGAGACTGCGGCGATGGCGGCGAAGTATTTCGCGTAAATGCCCTTGTCAACGGGCAGGTCGCCAACGAATTTTCCGGTCTGGCCGTTCATGGCAAAGGTGTATTTGCGCCCGTTCCAGGTGGTGTTGAGTATCCAGACGGGGTAGAGGGCATAGCTTGCTTTGCCGCCGTCAAAGCATACTGAGCTGTTTTCGGGGATGACGCTCGTGTATGCGGGCGACACCGTGCCTCTCAGCGCATCTTCCGCGCTTGCCTTGATGCGGCTGTTTGCGCGTGCGATGCTCTCGTCGGCGGTGACGTCATATTTGTCGGCAAAATAGCCCGAGAGATAGGCGGTGCGGAAATCCACGGCGTCAGTGAAGTCGAAAGGCTCCAGCGACTCCATGAGATCGTCCGGCATTTTTACCGAGCCGTCGACCGGAATATGCTCAAAGCTGAGGCTGCCGCTCCGGAAAAGGTTATAAAAGCTTGTAGAGGTGTAGTTATAGTCTGCGTCGCTCCAGAAACGCGTCTTGGTCGCGCGGTATCTGACGCGGGCGTCGGCGGTCGCGTCGAAGAGCCAGAAAGGAACGTAAACGCCCTTTATCTCGTCGATATGATTTTCGCTTTTGAACACCTTTGGGAGCAGCTTCTTGCCCTCGAGGTGCTTCTTGAGCGCCGCCTTGGCGGCCTTTTTGTCGAGCTTGAACGGAATGACACAGTCCGGCTTGAGCTCGCCGGAGAGCCGGTTTTTGAATATGACGGGATTACCGCAGAAGGGGCAGCTTGACGCCGACGTGGTCTCGTCGGTGATTATCTCGCCGCCGCATGAGGAGCAGATGTAGATGCTGACGTCCTCGTCCTCGCCCTCCTGCCAGTGCCCGCCGCCTTCGGTGTCCCAGCTCATGTCGTCGCTGCGGTCTTCCTTCAGTCCCTCGTCATAGCTTTTGAGCGTCTCGGTCTCAAACTCCGTGTCGCAGTAGGGACACTTCATTTTCTGCGCGGAGCTGTCAAAGCTTATCGCACCGCCGCAGCAGGGGCACTTGTATTGGAGCATGCTTCCTGTTTCCATACCCGTCACTCTTTGTCCCCCTCGTCAAAGGGATCGCCGCATTCGGGGCAGAATTTTGGGGGCTTCGAGGGGTCGGCGGGCTTCCAGCCGCACTTATTGCAGCGGTAAACGGGCTTTTTAGCGCCGCACTCGGGGCAGAATTTTCCGGTGTTCACCGAGCCGCAGGCACAGGTCCATGTCTCGGCTGCAGGAGCCGCTGGCACAGCCGCCGCGGGAGCGGCCTGCTGCTGACCCATTGCATAGAGGTTCTGCGCGTTCACGCCGCCGGCGTTCATCGCCATGCCCATGCCCATGAAGCCGGTCATCGCGCCCGCGGAGTTGCCTGCCGCAGTGCGCATAGCATCCGCCTGAGCGCCGACGAGGTTTGCGGCGGCCATGGTGGGATCGCGCATTACCGCGGAGCGCTGAAGCTCCTTTATGGCCTTGGCGTCCTCCTCGGGCAGGGTTATGGGATTCATGGCGATGGATACGACGCTGATGCCGCGTATCTCACCCCACTTGCGCGTGAGGGTCTCGTTCATAAGTTGGGAGAGCTCCTCTGCATGGGCGGGGATCTGGTTCGGGCGCATCCCCATCTCGGAGAGCTTTGCAAATGCCGGCTGCAGAGCGCTTATGAACTCGGTCTTGAGCTGACTGTCGATCTCCTCGCGGGAATAATCCTGCTCGACGTTGCCGCAGACGTTCGTGTAAAACAGCAGGGGGTTGGTGAGCTTATAGGAGTACACGCCGTTGCACCGCACCGAGGTGTCAAGATCGAGCCCGATGTTGCTGTCAACAACGCGGAAGGGGATGGGGTTTGCCGTGCCGAATTTATTATCGACTATCTCCTTGGTGTTGAAATAGTAAACGCGCTGATCCTTGCCGGTGTCGCCGCCGAAGGTGAAGCGCTTGCCGATGAGCTTGAAGGTGTCAAGTATCGACTGGCCGAGGGAACCGGCAAAGATGCTGGGCTCGGTGGAGGTGTCGTATGTAAACTGTCCGGGCTCGGCGCAGACCTCAACGATCTTGCCCTGCTCGACGATTATCATGCACTGTCCGTCGGCAACTGCGATACCCGAGCCGTTGGATATGATATTGTCGCTGCCTCTGGTGTTTGACGAGCGCGAGCTTACGCGCTTTACGCCCTTGACAACGAGAGTATCCTTGTCAATGGCGTCGCAGTAGAAAAACTCCTTCCACTGATCGGCAAGAGTGCTGCCGAGCGCACCTGCGCCTGCTTTTATAAGTCCCATATTCCAGAACCCCTTTCATGTTTATGTATGCTTCATTTTGTGATGCCGCGGAAAAGATAGTCTCCGGCTTCCACCGGCGCAAGCAGCTCCGCGGCGTTGACAAGCTCTTCGATGCGCTCCGCGCTTACCGGTTCGCAGGGCTCAAGAGGGGAGACCCCGCCGTTGAAAGCGCCGCTCATGACCGACGGCCTGTCGACAGGCAGTATCCTGCGTCCGTCCTCACAGATGAAGTACAGTCTCATGTCAACATCACGACCGCTGGTGGCGTGGAGCGCAAGCTGCCCAATGAGCGGATACATCTGCTCGAACATCTCGGCCTGAGTGCATTCGAGAAGATAGACCTCGCCCGCAAAATCGGGCTTTTTTCCAGTCCATCTTTTTTGGATCTGCATAAATACCTCCTGACCGCCGCTTTGCCGTACATGGCCTTGTATAAGCAATAAGCGCCGTTCAAATTTGTTATTATATTATCACGGTTTACTTCAGCTTTCAACACTTGCAGAGATCAAAAAACGGTGGTAAAATTAATTGTTTTAGTAAAAAGGGAGAAAATTGCCGTGAGTAAAATAAAAGATTTAAAGCTTGCACCCTCGGGTGAGATGAAAATAAACTGGGTAGAGCGCAATATGCCCGTGCTGCGCGGGATAGGCGAGGACTTTAAAAAAACGAGACCCTTTTCCGGAATGAAGGTGGCGCTTTCCGTCCATCTTGAGGCGAAAACGGCATATCTGTGCCGGGTAATGGAGATGGGCGGCGCCGAGATGTATGTGACCGGCTCCAACCCGCTGTCCACCCAGGACGACGTCGCCGCGGCGCTGGCGGCGGGCGGCATGAACGTTTTTGCCGAATACGGCTGCTCCATGGAGCAGTATGAGGAATGTCTTGAGGAGGTCCTCAAGGTCGGCCCGAATATCATCATAGACGACGGCGGCGACCTTGTGCATCTCATGCACACGAAATATGCAGACCTCATCCCCAATGTCATTGGCGGCTGCGAGGAGACGACCACAGGCATAAACCGCCTGAAGATCATGTCCAGGGCCGGCGAGCTTAAATTCCCCATGGTAATGGTCAATGACGCCGACTGCAAGCATATGTTTGATAACCGCTACGGTACGGGACAGAGCGTGTGGGACGGCATATGCCGAACGACCAACCTCATCGTTGCCGGCAAATACGTCGTCATATCCGGCTACGGCTGGTGCGGCAAGGGCGTAACTCTGCGCGCAAAGGGGCTTGGCGCGAAGGTCATCGTTACGGAGACCGACCCCATCCGCGCTCTCGAGGCCGTCATGGACGGATACGAGGTCATGCCGATGTCGGAGGCCGCAAAGATAGGCGATATCTTCTGCACCGTGACCGGCGGCAGGGATATCATCACGGCGGAGCATTATCCGCTCATGAAGGACGGAGCCATACTCTCCAACGCGGGCCACTTCAATGTTGAGGTCGATATGGAAGCGCTGGAAAAAATGGCGGTCAGAAAATATGAGGCGCGCCACAACATCCAGGGCTATGTCATGCCCGACGGCAGAACGCTGTTCACAATAGCCGAGGGCAGACTCGTGAACCTCGCCGCCGCCGATGGACACCCCGCAGAGATAATGGATATGAGCTTTGCCATCCAGGCGATGAGCGCTCAGTTTCTCGCGGAAAACCGCGGAAAGCTCAAAGCGGATGTGGTCGCGGTGCCGCGCGAGATCGACGAGGCTGTCGCCCGCCGCAAGCTCAAGGCCATGGGAGTTCAGATCGACAGCCTCAGCCGTGAACAGGCTGAATACCTCGGCAGATAAGAAACATCGGGGGCCGAACCCCTGTGCTTGGCCGTATAAGCGGCATAATTCCGAAAGGAGGTTCCGGAATGGAAAACATGGAGAACATGGATTTTGAAGCCATGCACGACCGGCAGTTTGACGAGCTTATGGAGCTGCTGGACGCCCACCGCATGAAAGAGCTTCAGCTCCGCCTTGAGGACATGAATGAATTTGACGTCGCGGAGTTTCTGACGGAGATAGGAGACAACAGGATGCCCATGGTGTTCCGCCTCCTGTCCAAGGAGACCGCCGCCGACGCTTTTGCAAACTTTGACGCCCCCGAGCAGGAACAGATAATCAACTCAATAACGGACTCGGAACTTTCCGCCATCGTCGAGGAGCTGTACGTCGACGACGCGGTCGACATGATGGAGGAGCTGCCGGCAAACGTGGTAAAGCGTGTCATGCGCACCGCCACACCCGAGACGCGGAATCTTATAAACCAGTACCTCAACTACCCCGAAAACTCCGCGGGCAGCATCATGACCGCCGAGTTTGTCGACCTTAAAAAATATATGAACGTGCGGGAATCCATTGCCCGCATCCGCAGGATAGGCGAGGATAAGGAGACGATATATACCTGCTTCGTCACCTCCGCCGACCGTAAGCTTGAAGGCGTTCTGTCGGTCAAGGATCTTCTGCTCTCGGACGACGAGACCGTTATAGAAGACCTAATGGACAAGAACATCATATTCTGCATGACCCACGACGACCAGGAGGAGGCCGCGGAAAAGATCTCCGACTACGACCTGATGGCGCTGCCGGTCGTTGACAAGGAAGGCAGACTCGTCGGAATCGTGACGGTCGACGACGTCATCGACGTCATGGAAGCCGAGGCCACCGAGGACTTCGAACTCATGGCCGCAATGACGCCTTCCGACAAGCCGTATTCCCGCACCGGAGCGGCGGAAATGTGGAAAAGGCGCGTGCCGTGGCTCATGTTCCTCATGCTTTCGGCTACCTTCACCAGCATGATAATAAACTCCTTTGAGGATGCGCTTGCCGCTCAGGCGGTGCTTATAAGCTTCATCCCCATGCTCATGGGCACCGGCGGCAACTCGGGCGCACAGGCCGCCACCGCCGTTATCCGAAGCCTGTCTCTGGGCGATACCGAGCCCGAGGACGTGCTGCGGGTGGTATGGAAGGAATGGCGCGTAGCCATTCTGTGCGGTCTTACCCTTGCGGCGGTGAACTTCGTAAAAATGCTGCTTGTCGACCGAATGCTGATGCACCATCCCGAGGTCACCGTGACCGTCGCCGCGGCAGTCAGTCTTTCGATCGTCCTGATCATAATGTTCGCAAAGGTCGTCGGCAGTATCCTTCCCATAGCGGCAGAGAAGATCGGCGTCGATCCGGCGGTAATGGCAAATCCGCTCATATCGACTATCACCGACGCTGTATCGCTGCTTATTTATTTTGAGATTGCGAAGCTGATACTCGGCTTCTGAGACAGATAATGACATGATAGTACTTATAGAGAAAATGGCCCTGCTGGTGATGCTGCTGGCTCTGGGTTACCTATGCGCACGCCTGAAGCTGGTGGGTCCGGAATTCAATAAGGGACTCAGCAAGCTTGTAATAAACGTATTCCTCGCGGGGATGATCCTGTCCTCGGTGATAAACAAAAAGCTGGAGATGACCGGCGGAGACGTCGCCTTCGGCCTTTTGATGATGACGCTGTCGATGCTTATTTGCGTCGGCATAGGCTGGCTCAGCCCCACGCTGCTGAGGATAAAGGACGGGGACAAGGGAATGTACCGTATACTGGCCGCCTTCATGAACAACGGCTTTGTTGGCTTCCCGCTAGTCGCGGCCGTTTACGGTGAGAACGCGGTGTTTTTTGCGTCACTGTCAAATATTCCCTTCAATCTGCTGCTGTACACCGCGGGCGTGATGCTCCTGCAAAAAGGTGATAAAAACACAAAATTCAGCATAAAA
>CALZAG010000008.1 GCA_945613045.1 uncultured Clostridia bacterium
CATGGGTGTCAGCAGCCTTGAAGAACTGCCTGAGCTGCCGGATATAAACGCAGGCGACGGCGTGAAAAAGCTTGAAGATGCTATTGAAAAATTGAGCACGGTCGGTGAAAACCAAATGGAGATCGAGGAGCTGAAATAAAGCCTCGGGGTGATGCATTTGACAGTATTGGTCATAATTTTTCTGCTGCTTGCGCTTATAATGCTCATACCTTTGGGAGTTTGCGCAAGCTATGACTCCGGCGGTCTGATGCTCAAGGTAAGGGTATCGGCGTATAAGAAGCAGATCTTTCCGCGGGAGAGTGAGCCTGAGCCCGAACCAGAGCCGGATCCGGAGAGCGCCGAGGATGCCGGTGAAAATGCCGTAAAGGTCAAAAAAAGACTGTCGTTTGGTATTGACGAATGGCGCAGCTTGCTGAAGATAGTTTTCAAGGCGCTCAGGCGTTTTAAAAACAGTCTTACCTTTGATAAGATATTTCTGCGGTTCATCGCAGCATCATCCGATCCGTTCGATACGGTAAGAATATTCAATGCAGTAAACAGCTTAGTCGGGGCGTCGGTCCCGTTTTTTGAAAGCGAATTCAAGGTCGGACAGCGTGACATTTTCATCGACGCGGATATGTCTGCCGACAAATGCAGCTATTCGTTTGAGCTCGCGCTTTCGGTAAGGGTCGGTCAAGTGCTTGTAATCGCACTGGCAGCGGGCTTTGCTTTTTTGAAGCTGCTTGCAGCGCGCAAACTTAAAGAATTTCGGGAGAGGAAGGCACACAATGGAAAACAACAAACTCAGCGAAATGATGCAGTCAACAATGAACAATATCAAGAACCTTGTTGAGGTAAATAACATCGTCGGCGAGCCTATCGTGACTCCCGACGGGCTTACGATCATTCCTGTTTCACGACTGAGCTTCGGCTTCGGCGGAGCGGGCGGAGATTCCCTCGGCAGCAGTAAGCAGGGCTACGGCGGCGGCAGCGCGGCCGGAGTAAAGATAGAGCCCATCGGCTTTCTTGTTGTCAAGGAGGGCAGCGTGCGCATGATAAATATCGCGCCTCCCGCCAAGACCAGCGTTGACAGGATGCTTGACCTTGTGCCGGATGTTATGGACAAGATCGAGAGCATTTCAGCCAAAAACAAGGAGTAAAATTCAAAATTTGCGTCAATAATAAACACTACCTGTAAAGGTGGTGTTTATTTTATGAAAAAACTTATATCGCTTATGTTATGTATTTGCTTTGTGATATGCTTGCCGGCCGTATCGGCGCGCGCCGATGAATATCAGTTGAGCGCACAGAGCGCAATTCTTGTATGTGCCGATACGGGCGACGTTCTGTATGAGAAAAACGCGGACGACAAAATGCTTATCGCAAGCATAACAAAGATAATGACGGCTATCATCGTCATTGAAAACTGCGACTTGGACGAAAATATAAGAATAAAGCCCGAGTGGAGCGCGGTCGAGGGCTCGAGTATGTATCTGAAGCCTGATGAGTATTATACTGTCTCTGAGCTGCTGACAGGGCTGCTGCTCGTATCCGGCAACGACGCGGCGACGGCTCTTGCGTGCAGTATGTGCGGCGATGAGCCCTCCTTCGCGGTGAAAATGAATGAAAAAGCAAAAGAACTGGGGATGGAGAACAGTTCTTTCAGAAATCCACACGGCCTTGACGACCCGGAGCACTATTCCACCGCACGGGATATGGCTGTATTGGCAAGCTATTGCATGGAAAACGAGCAATTCCGCAGTATTGTTTCCACGAGCTGCGCGACTGTTAAGGAACAGACATATGTCAATCACAACAGACTGCTGCGCGAGTATGAGGGCTGCATAGGTGTTAAGACAGGCTATACGATGGCCGCGGGAAGGACACTTGTAAGCTGTGCGGAAAGAAACGGTATGCGCCTTGTATGCGTCACTCTTAACGCGCCCGATGACTGGAACGACCACAGATATTTGCTCGATACGGGCTTTGAGGATTACAGAATGGCGGCGTACAGTAACAATAATTTTAAGGTGAGTCTTGATGTTGCGTCTGCAACAAATGGGACAGCCGACGTCGTACCCGAAAACGATATAAAGATCCTGATAAAGCCCGAAGATGAAATAGATGTGAAGCTGGAAGCGCCGAGGATCCTTTTTGCCGGCGGGATAAAGGGTGAAAAAGTCGGTGAAATCCATGTATTTGTAAACGGAGAGCTTGCGGCAAGTGAGAATCTGGTTTATACTGAAAACGTTAAGCAAAATAATGATCGGGGATTAAGCGTACAGGAGCGGCTCGGAAGATGGTTTGATTCTTTATTGAGACCGTATTATATTTCGGGTGAACAAAAGTGAAAGAACGAATCCAGAAAATAATCTCGGCGTCAGGCCTTGCCTCCAGAAGGGCGGGAGAGGAGATGCTGCGCAGCGGCAGAGTTACCGTGAACGGAGCGATCGCCGCTTTGGGCGACAGTGCCGACGCTGAGACGGATATGATCTGCGTGGACGGCAGACCTCTCTGTCGTCCGGGCAAAAAGACCTACATAATGCTCAACAAGCCACGCGGCTACGTCACCACGCTGAAAGACGAAAAGGGCCGCAGATGTGTGAACGATCTGGTCAGCGGCGCAGGAGTGCGGCTGTACCCGGTCGGCAGACTGGATATGTATTCTGAGGGCCTGCTCATCATGACTGACGACGGCGAGCTGGCAAACCGCCTTATGCATCCTTCTACCGAGATTAAAAAGACGTACCACGCATGGCTCGATGGAGAATGCAGCGAACGCTCCCTTGAGATTCTCCGCAGTCCTATGACTATAGACGGCTACAGAATACGCCCCGCGGAGATAGAGGTTCTCCATAAAGGCTCAGATTATACCATGCTTTCCATCACCATACACGAGGGACGAAACCGGCAGATAAGAAAGATGTGCCGGGTGGCCGGGGTGAAGCTCAACAGGCTAAAAAGAGTATCGGAGGGTGCTCTGCAGCTCGGCCCCCTAGAAACGGGGCATTGGCGGTATCTCAGCAATGAGGAGTTGCAAGATATTCTGTAGAAATAAATTTAATAATCCATATAATTCTTTTTAATCTGCCTCAAACCTGCATTTTTTTGCAAGTTTGAGGCAGATTAATTGCAAAAAAACTATTGCAATTCTCAAAAAAATTAGTAAAATGATGATATGTTTTAAACGGAGATGAGCAGCATGGAAAATGATCTGTTGAGCGTGCTTGCCAGAGGCAGCAGCAAATTTTCAAAGGGTCAGCGAGTCATTGCAAAGTACATTCTGAATAATTACGATAAAGCGGCGTTTATGACGGCCGGAAAGCTGGGCAGGATAGTCGGCGTAAGCGAATCCACGGTCGTCAGGTTCGCGGCGGAGCTGGGTTATGACGGATATCCGAGCATGAGAAAAGCTCTCCAGGAAATGATACGCAACAGGCTTACCTCGGTCCAGCGCATTGAGGTCGCAAAAAGCATGATCGACGATACCGATCTTGTTAAATCTATTATCGGCAGCGATATGCAGAATCTGCAGGCTACGCTGGAACTTCTGGAGCATGACAGCTTTAATAAGCTTGTCGACTCAATAGTGGAAGCGAAGAACATATATATCGTCGGAATGCGCACCTCAACCTCGCTTGCAACCTTCCTCGGGCTGTATCTTAATCTGCTCAGGGACAACGTAAATGTTGTGCATGATACTGCCGCGAGCGAAATATATGAGCAGATAATCAGGATCAGCACAGGCGACCTGTTTATCGGCATAAGCTTTCCGCGCTATTCGAGCCACACAGTCGACGCCATGCAGTTTGCCAAGAAGATGGGGGCAAAAACCGCCGCCATCACCGACAGCTCTGCCTCTCCGCTTAACGGAATAGCGGACGTGTGTCTCCATGCGAAAAGCGATATGGTATCGTTCCTGGACTCGCTTGTTGCACCGATGAGCCTTATCAACGCTATCATAGTCGCCGTCGGCATAAGGAATAAGGAAAGAGTTTCTGAAACCTTTGAGCGCCTTGAAAAGATATGGTCGGAGCACGATGTGTATGAACCTGCTGAGCGCTGACGCAGTGGTCATCGGCGGCGGAGCCGCGGGAATGATGTGCAGTGCGGTTGCCGCAGAGCGCGGCCTTGACGTAATACTGCTTGAGCCGAATAAAATTCTCGGCAGGAAGCTCAGGATAACGGGCAAGGGCAGGTGCAATGTAACAAACAACTGTGATATCAGGGAATTTCTGAACAACATCCCGGGTGACGGCAGATTTCTGTACAGCGCCCTTAACCGGCTGTCTCCGCGTGACACCATGGAGCTGTTTGAAAGCTTGGGGCTGCACCTCAAGACGGAGAGGGGCAACCGCGTGTTTCCGGTCTCGGACAACGCAAATGACGTTGCGGGCGCACTGCAGCGCTGCATGAACCGCGCAGGCGTGCGCGTTATACACTCTTCGGCAAAGCATATCATTACTGAAGCTGACACAGTCACCGGCGTTGAAACGTGCGACGGTGTGATAGAATGCCGGGCTGCGGTGATATGCACAGGGGGCCTTTCGTATCCGCTTACCGGCTCAAGGGGAGCAGGATACAAAATGGCGCAGGAGCTGGGACATACCGTGACTCCTACGCGGCCTTCTCTTGTCCCGCTTGAGAGCGACGATGACTATTGCGCCGAAATGCAGGGCTTTTCCCTGAAAAACGTTACACTTTCGGCTTATGAGGACGACAAGCTCATATATAAAGAACTGGGCGAAATGCTTTTTACGCATTTCGGCGTAAGCGGCCCGCTGGTCCTGTCTGCAAGCTCGCATATGCGCCGTTTCGGCGAAGCAAAATATGAGCTGCGCATCGACCTCAAACCGGGTCTGGATGAAAAAAAGCTGGATGCAAGACTGCTGAGAGATTTTGAAAAATACGCAAACCGCGATTTTGCAAATTCCCTGGGCGATCTTGCGGGAAAGGCCATGATCCCCGTGCTTGTAAGGCTCTCGGGTATTCCCGCCGAGACCAAGGTCAATTCCATAACCCGTGAGCAGCGGCATGAGCTGCTCAGACTACTGAAGAGCTTCCCGGTGTCGGTTTCGGGGCCGAGACCGATAGATGAGGCGATCGTAACCTCGGGCGGCGTATCCACAAAAGAGATCAATCCCCGTACGATGCAGTCAAAGCTCGTCGGCGGACTGTATTTTGCCGGAGAGGTCATGGATCTTGACGCATACACAGGCGGCTTTAATTTGCAGATAGCGTGGTCCACCGCATATGTGGCCGCAAATTCAATATAACACAGGAGAACAAATGATATCTGTTGCAATAGACGGCCCTTCCGGCGCCGGCAAAAGTACGATTTCAAGAGCAGCCGCGAAGCTATTTGGATTTATCTATGTTGATACCGGCGCTATTTACAGAACGATAGGCCTCGCAGCTAAGCTGAGAGGTATCGACGCTTCCGACAATGAAGCGGTGATATCTATGCTGACGGGGCTTGACATTGAGCTCAGGTACAATGATTCGGGCGAGCAGTGTATGCTTCTTAACGGCGCTGACGTTTCCCGGGACATACGACTCCCCGACGTTTCCATGCTCGCTTCAAAGGTCTCGGCTATCCCCGAGGTCAGGGAATACCTTGTTGATATGCAGCGAAAAATGGCGCAGATGCATAATGTCATAATGGACGGGCGCGATATAGGAACGGTCATTCTTCCCGACGCCGATCTGAAGATATTCCTGACCGCCGGAGCGGAGGACAGGGCGCGGCGCAGATACGAGGAGTTGCTCCAAAAAGGAGTTGAAACCACTTTTGACATGGTGCTCGACGAGCTGGTAAAGCGCGATGAGCAGGACACCCGGCGCGCCGCCGCGCCTTTAAAGGCCGCCGATGACGCGATAGTTCTTGATACAAGCGGCAATACGCTTGAGCAGAGCGTGAGCGAGGTATGCCGCCTTATCAGCGAGAGAACCGGACTTACGCCGGAGCAAGCGCCATGAAAAATATCATTGTTGCAAAAAGCGCGGGCTTCTGCTTTGGAGTAAGCCGCTCGGTTAGTATGGCTGAAAAACTGCTTGAAGAGGGAAATGCGTATTCACTCGGTCCGCTTATTCACAATAACGACGTTGTATCATATTTGGAGGAAAAGGGGCTCAGCGTTATCGATACACCGGAGGAGCTGCCGGTGGACGGGCGGGTGATCATCCGTTCACACGGCGTCTCGAAAGAGGTGTACATGACTCTGAAGGAGAAAAGCGCGCAGGTATGTGATGCGACCTGCCCCAAGGTAAAGAAGATACATGAGCTTGTATCAGAGGCTTCGGATGCGGGACGCTTTGTCGTTATTATCGGTATGCACGGCCACCCTGAGGTAGAAGCCGTCGGCGGATGGTGCTCAGATTACGTTATATGCGAAAACATTTTGGAATTGTCTGAGCTGTTCAGTAATAATGCCGAATTGTTAGATAAACCCATAACGATGGTCGTTCAAACAACGCAAACTCGCAGTAATTTTACCGAATGTGCAAATTTCTTAAAAAAAATGTGTACAAACACACAAATCTTTGATACAATATGTGGAGCGACGTCCAAGAGACAGGAGGAAGCTGAAAAAATCGCAGCTTTGTGCGGCGCGATGGTCGTTATAGGCGGAAAACACAGCGCGAACAGCGTGCATCTTGCGGAGATCTGCCGCAGGGGATGCGATAATGTTCAGTTTATCTCAAAAGCAGATGAGCTTGACATGGACAGGCTGTCGGGCGCTGAGTCCGTGGGCATTACGGCCGGAGCTTCCACCCCGTCGTGGATAATTAAGGAGGTAAGTAATAAGATGAGCGAAGAAATCAAAATTGATGCTGCTGCAGCAGAGGAGAAGGAGCTGTCCTTCGACGAAATGCTGGAGGAATCCATCAAAACTATATATAATGGAGACAAGGTAACCGGCTGTGTTATTGCTATTACCGGCACTGAGATCAGTGTTGATATTGGCGCTAAGTACTCGGGTTTTATTCCTACCACCGAGTTTACTGATGACGGCATCAATGTTGAAGACGCTGTTAAGGTCGGCGATACCATCGAGGCCGTTGTCGTTCGGGTAAACGACGTAGAGGGCACCGTTATGCTCTCCAAGAAGCGCCTTGACGCTGCAAAGAGCTGGATCGCAGTTGAGGAGGCCGTTGAAAACGGTAATTTCCTTGAAGGCGTTGTTACCGAGGAGAACAAGGGCGGCATCGTTGTTTCAGTTAACGGAGTACGCGTTTTCGTCCCCGCATCCCAGTCCGGCCTGCCCAAGGATGCAGATTTGAGCCAGCTTCTCAAGCAGAAGGTCCGCGTAAAGATCACCGAGGTCAACCGCGGCCGCAAGCGCGTTGTCGGCTCCATCCGTGCAGTCATTCAGAAGGAGCGCCGTGAGCGTGCCGAGGCCATCTGGAACGAGATGGAAGTCGGCAATAAGTACCACGGTACCGTCAAATCAATGACCAGCTACGGTGCATTTGTCGATATCGGCGGTATTGACGGTATGGTTCACGTATCCGAGATGAGCTGGGGCCGTATAAAGAACCCCGCCGAGATGTTCAGCGTAGGTGACGAGGTCGACGTCTATGTCATCAGCTTTGACCGTGAAAAGAGAAAAATCTCACTTGGCTACAAGGATCCCGCTGAAAATCCCTGGCTCAAGTTCACCAGCACATACAATGTCGGCGACACTGCTGAAGTCAAGATAGTAAAGCTCATGACTTTCGGTGCGTTCGCGGAGGTTCTCCCCGGTGTCGACGGCCTTATCCACATTTCTCAGATCGCAAACCGCCGCATCGGCAAGCCCGAGGAAGTCTTGACAGTCGGCGATGTTGTTGAGGCCAAGATAACCGCCATCGATATGGATAACCACAAGATCTCTCTCTCCATCCGCGCACTTGCCGAGCCTGCGGCACAGCCGGTGGCTGTTGAAGAGGAAAACGGCGAAGATGCGCTCGTCTACGAGGTATCGACTGACGGCGAGGCCAAGGGCGACTTAGTCGAGGAATAATTTTAAAATAACAGTTTGTAATAGCCTGCTGAGTTTTCAGCAGGCTGTTTATATTGAAAAATCAAGAAAATTAAGCTAATTTCCTTGCAAAGATTAAACAATTTGTGTATAATTGTTATATACGAATGATTATTGTAAGGAGGAGTCGTCTTGTTCGAGATCGGCGATTACATTGCTCATCCCATGCATGGTGCTGGCGTAATTGAGAGCATAGTGACCAAGAAAATCAACGGTGCCGAACGGGATTACTATGTCCTTAAGCTCCCGGTTGGGGATATGGTCGTAATGGTTCCGGTAGATGGATGTGAGAGCATTGGGGTAAGAGCCATAATCAGCGACTCGGAGGCCAGGAAGGTGCTCAGCTCTTTTTCCGGGCTTGAGATATGCATGACGCAAAACTGGAATAAACGCTACAGGGAAAATATGGATTTACTTAAAAGCGGAGATCTGCTTAAGGTCGCGGCAGTCGTCAAGGGACTTATATGCCGCGATAATGAGCGCGGCCTGTCGACAGGTGAAAGAAAAATGCTTCACTCCGCAAAACAGATTCTTATATCCGAGCTTGTGATCGCAATGAGTGCTGATTATGCTCAAATCGAAAAAGCGCTGTATGCTTCCATATGAATACGAGGTTATTTATGTCTGTAATTGATAAACTTTTAAAATTCAAAACAACTGCGCCCGACTTCTGCTCGGCGGTCGTGCTGGCTGCGGGAAATTCCCAGCGCATGGGAAAGGATAAGATACTTATGCCCATAGGCGGGGCTCCTGTCATTGCCCATACGCTGAAAGCTCTGCAAAGCTCGGATATAATTGATGAGATAGTTATCGTAACTAAGTACGAGAGCATACAGGAGATCGCCGATATATGCAATGAACATGGAATCAGCAAGGCCAGCCGAGTCATTCGAGGCGGCAAAACAAGGCTTGAATCGGCGCTGATCGGTGTAAGCAACGTAAGTGAAAAGGCAACGCTCATTGCCATACATGACGGGGCGAGACCGTTTGTGACCGAAAAGTTAATCGATCGTGTTGTACATGCAGCCAAGACTCATTCAGCAGCAGCTCCCGCTGTCACGGCGAGCGACACCGTAAGGCTCCTTAACAGCAAGGGCGCCGTTACTGCAACCCCTGACAGGGATCTTGTCGCTCTTGTGCAGACTCCTCAGGTCTTTCTCGCCGAGCTTATCAAGGCGGCCCTGACCCGTGCTATGGATAAGGGCTTCAGGGTCACCGACGATTGCTCAGCCGTCGAGGCAATGGGGTATAAGGTAACGATAGTCGCGGGAGAGGCAGATAATATCAAGCTTACCACAACAAGGGACATCTATGCTGCCGAAGGTATCCTCGCCGAAAGGAGAGGCAAACAATGAGGATAGGCCATGGCTATGATGTGCACAGACTTGTTGAGGGCAGAAAGCTTATCCTCGGAGGAGTCTGCATCCCCCACGAAAAGGGCCTCCTCGGACATTCCGACGCCGATGTGCTGTGCCACGCTATTATGGACGCTCTGCTTGGAGCGGCAGCTTTGGGCGACATTGGAAAATTATTCCCGGATTCCGACGATAAATTTCTGGGAGCAGACAGCATCGAGCTGCTGAGAGAAGTTTGTTCTGTTATAAATGCCAACGGCTATAAGCTTATTAACATTGACAGTACGGTCATTGCTCAGAAGCCCAAGCTGTCGCCGTATATAGAAAAAATGCGCATGACGCTGGCCGCGGCAATGGATATCCCCACTGATTGCGTCAGCGTTAAGGCCACCACCGAGGAGAAGCTCGGCTTTACCGGAGCGGAGCTCGGCATCGCAGCTCACGCCGTTGCGCTTATAGAATAAGTTGAAACAGCCGCAGCGCGGCTGTTTTTGACTTTGGCAAATATGTTACGGCCGCATAGAATGAAATAAAAAGAAGGGGATTTCTATGCGCTATTTAATCATGTGCCGCTCGCTGACATATGCTCAAAGGGCGGCAAAAATTCTGGAACGCCATGCTATTTCCGCAGGAGTAACAAAGGCTCCCGCGGGGCTAAGCGGCAACGGCTGCAGCTATTGTGTTACGGTTTCATATGGCAAAGGTATAGCGGCGGCTGACATTCTGCGGCGGGAGGGGCTGCTGCAGGGGAAGATATTCGAACAGCACCCGGACAATACGTTCAAGGAGGTGTTCTTTTGATATATCTCGATTCTGCCGCAACAAGCCACCTTAAGCCCACCGCGGTGAAAAGGGCCATGGTCAATGCCATGGAGACAATGGCAAGCCCGGGCAGGGGCGCCTACGGCGCGGCAATGAAAGCTGCCGACAAGGTATACGAATGCCGCGAGCTCGCTTGCAGACTGTTTAATTTTTCCGAGCCTCAGAACGTGGTGTTTACATTAAACGCTACCCATGCATTGAACATTGCCATAAGAACGCTTGTGTCAAGGGGAGATAAGGTCATTATATCAGGATATGAGCATAATTCCGTCACACGTCCGCTTAACTTTATTGGAGCGAAAACTGTCGTCGCTGCTTCGCCCTTGTTTGATACCGGTTCAGTTATACCGGCGATCGAGCGCAATATTTCAGGGGCAAAGGCCGTTGTGTGGAATCATGTATCAAATGTATTTGGTTATATTCAGCCGATCTATGATATTGCGGAGCTATGCAGAAGGCACAACGTCCCTCTGATTGTGGACGCCTCGCAATCGGCAGGTATATGCAGACTCGATATGGCAGAACTAAACGCTGCGTTTGTGGCTATGCCCGGGCATAAGGGCCTGCTGGGGCCGCAGGGGACCGGAATACTGCTGTGCGGTGAAACGCCTGCGCCGCTGATATGCGGCGGGACCGGTTCTGAGAGCGCGCTTCAGTCAATGCCGGAGTATCTGCCTGACAGGGCTGAGGCCGGAACTCATAACGTTGTCGGCATAGCAGGTCTTTGTGAGGGAATACGATACGTGCTAAGCCACGGCGCTGAGAATATCGGGGAATACGAAGCAAGGCTCTGCCGCCGCGCGTCAATCAGGCTCAAAAAGTCGCCGCAGCTACGGATATTTGCATCCGAGACAGATAATCAGGCCGGAGTCCTGTCTGTTCAGCACAGCACTATGGACTGCGAAGCCTTCTGCAGTATGCTCGGAAAACGCGGCATCGCCGCGCGCTGCGGGCTCCACTGCGCCCCTTTGGCACACAGCACTGCCGGCACGATCGAAAGAGGCACGGTAAGGCTGAGCTTCTCGCCTTTTATAACGCAGGCACAGGCCGACAGGGCCTGCGGTATTATAGAAAGTGTCGCAGGGCATGAAAATTAATTATTATTTAATTGCCTTTTCCAAATATATATTATATAATATAGTGATTAAATTCGCAGTACGTTGCGGACTGCCTGTGCAGTCCGCAAAGATAGATTAGTGGGGATCATAAATGCAGGAATTATCGAGTTATTTCATAAGAATGCTCAATTACATTTCAACGATAGGTTTTTGGGATGCAGTTGATATCCTGATTGTCGCCTATCTGTTTTATAAAGTTATTGATTTGGTGCGCAAGACAAGCTCCTATAATCTCGCCAAGGGCATTTTCTTCCTTTTGATCGCAATGTTTTTGTCGGGTGTGGCTCACCTGACCATGATAAACTATATACTGAAAAAAACAGTCGAGATCGGTCTTATCGCGCTGGTCATCATTTTCCAGCCTGAGCTCAGGAAACTGCTTGCGAAAATGGGTAGCCAGAACCTCTACGGAATTTTCTCGCCGAAGCTCAGGGCTGAGAGCGAGGTGGAAGCCGCCATAACCCAGACTGTCCTTGCCTGCGACCAGATGTCCAAGACCAAGACCGGAGCGCTTATCATATTTGAGCGCAATATCAAGCTCAGCGATATTATGACCACCGGAACAATCATAGACGCCGACACAACGGCCGAGCTGTTGAAAAATATATTCTATCCCAAAGCCCCGCTGCATGACGGAGCGCTTATTATCCGCAATGCAAGGATCGCAGCAGCCGGATGTGTGCTGCCGCTGACGAACAAGACAAACCTCAGTAAAGACCTCGGAATGCGCCATCGTGCCGGCATCGGCGCCAGCGAACAGTCTGACGCAGTCATCGTGATCGTATCTGAGGAGACCGGAGCAATATCCATTGCGGTTGAGGGCATGCTTAAGCGTAACCTTAATCTGGCGACATTTGAGAAGCTCCTGCGCAACGAGCTTGTGCGGGAGGAAAGCAGGAAGAGCACAGCGTCAGAGATTTTTTCACGTTTTTTCAGCAAACGTAAGGTGAACAGTGATGGAACAGAAAAAAAGAACTAAAAAGTTATATGACAGCAAAGTCTTTTGGATGATCGTGTCGCTGCTCTGCTCATTGGTAATGTGGGCATACGTCTCAAGCCTTGATTCCACAGACAAGGAGATAACCGTCAGCGGTATTGCGGTGGAGTTCAGGGGGCAGGATGAGCTTCTGGCTGACAGGAGCCTGTCCATAGCGAGTGTTGATACCGAGACTGTAAGTATTGTTGTGCGCGGTGAGCGCAGCAACATCACCAAGCTCAGGTCAAGCGACATAAAAGCAGTCATAGACGTCAGCAATATCACCCAGCCCAACGATATGACATGGGCTTATAAACTTGAGTTCCCCGACTATGTGGATGCAAACAGCATCACCGTAGTCAGGAAAAATCCTGAGACAATTAACTTTACGGTCGTAAGGAATGCCAAAAAGACCGTTGAGGTCAAGGGCAGCTTCGAGGGGACGATTGCCGAGGGCTGCGTAGCCGAGGAATTCGTCTTTGAGCCAGGTACGATCGTTGTTGAGGGGCCTGAGGCAAGCATAGAGAAGATAGACCATGCGTGGGTCACCTTCGGTAAGAATCAAACCATTGAATCGACCTACAGCGAGGAGGCTGCATTCATCTTGATGGATGCAGACGATAATCCTTGTTCAAAGGAGGGCCTTATGTTCTCTGTAGATACGATCAAGGCAACCCAGCCTATCCTGAAATCCAAAGAAGTGCCGCTGAGGGTAAATCTAATCTCCGGTGGAGGCATTACAGCTGCTGACTGCACTGTAAGCATCGACCCGCAGACGATAAAAATTGCCGGAGATTCCCGAATTGTTGACGATCTGGACTTTATTGAGATTGGCGCGATAGATCTTTCGTCCTTCGTAAGCGGCTATGAGCACACATTTACCATCGAACTTGAGGAAGGGATCCAGAACCTGACCGGCGTGTCTGAGGCAAAGGTCATAGTCGAGGTTGAGGGAACCAGCACCAAGACCTTTACTACAACGAATATATCCTGCAGGGGAGTCAGCAGCGGTTATAATGCGACGATCGACACCAAGGAGGTAGAGGTAACACTCAGAGCGCTGAGCAGTGAAGTCCTTGAAAGCATCACGGCAGATGACATAAGCGTTATTGCGGATCTATCCGATTACGGCGCAACGACAGGACAGGTGATAGTCAACGCAAAAGTCCTTGTCAGCGGTTATGATAATGTCGGAGCTATCGGCGAAGTAAGGGTAACCGTAACGATTTATAAAGAATAATAAGATTGAAAGGAAACTGATATGACTCAGGATGCAGTAGTGACCAAGGTGTTTCCCAACGGCATGGCCGAGGTCGCGGTCTCCCGCGGGACCGCCTGCGGCAGTAATTGCGGGAACTGCGAAAGCTGTGTTTTCCAGAACGAGATAAAAGCGTTTGCAAAAAACACCGTGCATGCAAGACCCGGTGAGAAGGTCATTATCGAAAGCCTCAGCTCGAGGATATTCGGCGCAGCATTCTTGCTGTACATCGTGCCTTTTATCATGTTTTTCACAGGCTACGCGATAGCTGCGGCCAATAATCTGAGCGAGGGGCTCAGCGTGCTGTGCAGCTTTGCGGCTTTTTGCCTGGCTGCGGCAGCGGTTATAATTTATCAGCGCATCAGCAAAAGAAAAAATCCAATAAAATTTGTTATAACTCAGCTTCGCTGAGACGGAGGAAAAATGATAAAAAGCATGACCGGCTACGGCAGTGCCAAGGGCACTGTTGAGGGCATTGAGGTAAGTGTTGAGCTGAAAAGCGTTAACAACAAGTTCCTTGATACGTCTGTAAGACTTCCGCGGAGCTTTATTTTTGCGGAGGAGACCGTTAAGGCCGCCGTTCAGTCGCATATCAGCCGCGGCAAAGTGGATGTTTTTGTCACTGTTGATACGTCCATGGCCGATGATATGGTCGTAAGAGTTAACGAGCCTCTGCTCAAGGGTTATATTGACGCGCTGCAGCATATCGCGGACGAGTATGCTCTCCCCAATGATATCAGCGTAATGAGCGTCAGCAGATTTCCGGACATCCTCTCGGTCGAGAAGAAGGAGCTTGACGCCGATGCGGTCGCAGATGGCATTAAGTCAATCGCAGAGCAGGCTCTTCAGGATTTCGACTCCATGCGTGTGCGTGAAGGCGAAAAGCTGAGGAACGATGTGCTTTTGAAGCTGGAGAATATTGAAAACTTTGTCGGCATAATTGAGGAAAGCGCACCCAAGACTGTTACAGAGTACAGGCAAAGGCTGCTCCAGAAGCTCAACGAGGTTCTCGGCTCGGCCGGAGTTGACGAAAGCCGTATTATAACGGAAGCCGCCATATTTGCCGACAAGGTCGCCGTTGACGAGGAAACCGTCAGGCTGCGCAGCCATATTTCCCAGCTCAGGACGATGCTTGAGACAGGCTCTCCCATAGGCAGGAAGATAGATTTTCTCATGCAGGAGTTCAACCGTGAAGCAAATACAACAGGCTCCAAATGCCAGAATTCGGATATTGCCCACGTAGTGGTCGATCTTAAATCAGAGATCGAAAAGATCCGTGAGCAGATCCAGAATATCGAGTGAGGCAAACTGATGAGACTTGTAAATATAGGCTTTGGCAATATGGTGTCTTCTGAGCGCATCGTCGCTGTCGTGAGCCCCGAATCGGCGCCGATAAAGAGAATGATCCAGGATGTAAGAGAAAAGGGCCTGCTGATAGACGCCTCTTTTGGCCGAAGCACCAGGGCGGTTCTGGTAATGGACAGCGGAAACGTTATTCTATCTGCGCTGACACCCGAAGCACTTACGGCGCGAATTTCAAATACTAATGAGGAAGGTACAGCAAATGGCTAATCAAAGAGGAAAACTAATAGTGATATCCGGTCCCTCGGGTGCCGGCAAGAGCACCGTGGTATTCAAGGCGCTTGAAGGCCGCAGCGACGTTTGCTTTTCGGTATCTGTGACAACTCGCAAGCCCCGTCCCGGTGAGGTTGACGGCAAAGAGTATTTCTTTGTCGATCTGGACAAGTTCCGTGAAATGGTTGCAAATGACGAATTTCTTGAGCACGCCGAGTATGTCGCAAATTCCTACGGAACTCCCAGAGCTTACGTCGAGCAGAAGCTCAACGAGGGAATGAACGTGCTGCTTGACATTGAGGTTCAGGGTGCGCTTCAGGTACATCAGAAAATGCCGGAGGCCGTTATGGTATTCATAGTACCTCCCTCCATGAAGGAGCTGGAGACCCGCCTCCGCGGAAGAGGCACAGACTCGGAACGTAAGATAGAGGCTCGTCTCATCCGCGCAAAGGAGGAGTATGCCTCCGCAGATTTCTATGACTATATAGTTATTAATGATGACGCGGATAAGGCGGCAGCGGAATTTTCCGCAATTATCACCGCTGAATACTGCAAATATGATTTAAGAAAAAACTATTTAAGTGAGGTAGACTGACCATGATGCTTTATCCCCCCGTAGCCGAACTCGTAGAAAAGACAGGAAACCGCTATCAGCTTGTTAATCTCGTTGCGAGAAGAGCGCGCGCAATCTCCGCGGAAGCTGAAGAAAATGGCGAGATTCTTGAGAAGAAGCCTGTCTCTGCCGCAATCGACGAGGTTTACACAGGCAAGCTCACAATAGATAAATAATGCTCAGCGGAGCTTAGTGATCGAATTCACACACCTATGCTCCGCTGCGTTTTTAACATTTTTATTTACATTTTACAGGGGAGTGCGGGGTATGTCCGAAGCCACGGTTGCAAAAATTGCGGTCTCTGCCGCGACATATTGGCTTGACAAGCCCTACGACTACCTCATCCCAACAGAATTAAGGGGACGGATCGTGCCCGGCGTGCGTGTTACAGTTCCTTTTTCAAGAGGCAACCGCCGCAGCGAGGGCATAGTCCTCGGAGTGTCAGACAGCAGCGATTTTGATAAGCTCAAGCCTATCGAATCTATGCTTGACAGTACCCCCGTGCTCACGGAGTCTCAAATAAAGCTTGCACTCTGGATGCATGATCGCCTTTTCTGCACTGTTTATGACGCGGTAAAGACTATTTTACCGGCCGGCTTCTGGTTCAAGGCAGACGGCGCTCGCAGGGTAAATGACAAGACCCGTGAAATGATAAGTCTTGCGGTCGACGCCGAGGAGGCTTTTGCTCTGGCGCAGGCCAAGCGGCGAAAGGCTCCCATGCAGGCGGAGCTTCTTGAGCTTTTGTGCTCTGTCGGAAGGGTTTCCGCACATGAGGTGCAGTATTTTACCGGCGCCTCGAGGCAGTCGCTTAAAGCGCTTGTAAATGCGGGACTTGTTCAGACCGATTTTGAAGAGGTATTCAGGCGTCCGGAGATATGGACCGGCGATATTCAGGCTCTGCCGGTGCTCAACGATGCGCAGCGCGCAGTTTATCGGGGGCTTAATGAACTTCTCAACGACAGCTCGGCCGAGGCCGCGCTGCTTTGCGGCGTTACCGGCAGCGGAAAAACCTCCGTGTATATCCGTCTTATCGACGACGTACTCAAAGCCGGCAAAAGCGCAATACTGCTCGTGCCTGAGATATCGCTCACGCCTCAGATGATACGGACGTTTTCCGGTTACTTCGGAAACAGCGTCGCCGTGCTGCACAGCAGCCTGTCTATCGGCGAACGGTATGACGAATGGAAACGCGCTAAAAACGGCGAAGCCAGGCTCGTTATAGGAACCCGAAGCGCCGTTTTCGCGCCCTTTGAGGACCTTGGGCTTATAATTATAGACGAAGAGCAGGAGGAGAGCTATAAATCCGAACACTCCCCGAGGTATCACGCCAGGGATATCGCTAAATACCGCTGTGCGAAAACTGATTCTCTTCTTCTGCTGGGCTCTGCCACTCCCGACCTGGAGAGCCGCTACGCCGCTGAAACAGGGAAGTACAAGTACTTTGAGCTCCATGAGCGATATAACGAGATGCAGCTTCCGGCCGTCAGTATTGTCGATATGAAGAGCGAGCTTCGCAGCGGCAACGGCGGTAATATCAGCGTCCGACTCCAAAATGAACTCGGAGAAAACCTTGAGCGCGGAGAGCAGAGCATCCTGTTTATTAACAGGCGCGGTGCAAACAAGCTTATAAGCTGCGGCGAATGCGGACACATCTATAAATGCCCCAATTGCAGCGTGGCGCTCACCTATCACAGCTCAAACCGCCGGCTTATGTGTCACTACTGCGGATACAGCAGAAAACCGGATCCGTTCTGCCCTGACTGCGGCGGCCTGCTGACATTTATAGGCGCCGGTACCCAGCTTATCGAGGAAGAGCTTAAGCAGCTTTTTCCTGACGCGGGCGTGATACGGATGGATACCGATACCGTAAAGGCGGCAGGAAACCACGAAACTCTGCTGGAAAGATTCCGAAAAGATAAGATACCCATTATGGTTGGTACCCAAATGGTCACCAAGGGGCTTAATTTTGAAAATGTTACGCTTATAGGCGTTCTCTCCGCCGATCAAAGCTTATATTGCGGCGATTACCGCTCCGGTGAGCGTACGTTCTCACTTATAACGCAGGTCGTTGGCAGAAGCGGCAGGGGGAATAAGCCCGGACGTGCTGTTATACAGACCTTTACGCCGCAAAACGAGATAATACGTCTCGCGGCCGCTCAGGATTATGACGGCTTCTATCAGTCGGAGATCCGGCTTCGCAGACTTCAGCACACCCCGCCGTTTGCGGATATTATTTCAATAACCGCCTCCGGAGCCGAAGAAAGTGCGGTGCTCAAATGCTGCTCGGATATTCACAGTATCCTTGCCGCTTCGGTAAGATCGCGTCCCGATGTGAACATTCTGGGACCTGCGCCCCTTCCCGTTGTCAAGGTAAACAACAGATACAGATATCGGGTCAATTTAACCTGCCGGGCCGACAAGGAGATGCGCGAGCTCGTATCCGCCGTACTCATAAAACTGAACTCATCGGGTAAATACAGAGGAGTCAGCATTTTTGCCGACAACAATCCCCTAAGCTAAGGAGAATACCATGGCACTAAGAAATATAGTAACCAAAGAAGATAAGATCCTGTATAAAATCTGCCGGCCAGTTGTCAAGTTCGACGCAAGGCTGCATCAGCTTCTGGATGATATGGCAGATACGCTTATAAAGGCAAACGGCGTAGGTCTTGCTGCCCCGCAGGTCGGCGTTTTGCGCAGAGCCGTACTGGTTATAGAGACCAATGTCGGGGAAGGCGAGGAGGAAAAGATCCTTGAGCTGATAAACCCCGAGATCGTCGAGACATCCGGAGAGCAGGTAGGCGCTGAGGGCTGCCTGAGCGTGCCCGGCGAATACGGAATAGTGCGCAGACCCGAGCGCGCAAAAGTCAGGGCGCAGGACAGAAACGGCAATTGGTTTGAATATGAAGGCGAGGGGCTGACAGCCCGATGCATATGTCATGAGCTTGAGCACCTTGACGGACATCTGTTCACGGAAAAATGTGAGCGGATGCTCACCGAAGAGGAACTCAGCGGTGCAGGAAACGAGGGCGAATAATGCGGATCGTTTTTATGGGTACTCCCGACTTCGCCGCACAGTCTCTGAAAAAACTCATTGACGAAAAATACGATATCGCGGCTGTGTTTACTCAGCCGGACAAGCCCCGAAACAGAGGTATGCAGCTATCCTTCAGCCCTGTAAAGCAGCTTGCTCTTGATAACAATATTCCCGTTTATCAGCCTGCAAAGCTGCGCGACGGTACTGCGACCGAGCTTGTTAAAAGCCTAAGACCTGATATCCTTGTCGTTGTCGCTTACGGAAGGATATTGCCCGACGATATGCTGGCGGTTCCAAAATACGGAGCAATAAACGTCCATGCCTCGCTGCTGCCGAAATACCGCGGCGCCGCCCCGATACAGTGGGCCGTTCTGAACGGAGACAGGGTCACAGGAGTATCTACAATGTACCTTGCAAGCGAGATGGATACCGGCGACGTTATATACACCGCCGAGACTGAGATAGGCGAGTTTGAGACCTCGGGCGAGCTTTTTGACAGACTGATGGTCATGGGCGCAGAGCTCCTGCACAAGACATTGCAGGATATCGGGGCCGGCTGCGCGCCGAGAACGCCCCAGAACCATGCGGAAGCAAGCTATGTGAAAATGCTCGACAAGAGCCTTAGCCCCATTGACTGGA
>CALZAG010000009.1 GCA_945613045.1 uncultured Clostridia bacterium
CCTACAGGTCAATATATTTTTGCTCAGTTATGTAAACAAAGTTTTAAAAATAGTGTTAATTCGGATTAAATACGACCTTTTTGCCCGTCGACAGGTCCAAAGTTCCCGAATCGTCCGCAGAAAGCTGGGAAACGGCGGAAAGCAATTTCCCGAATTTATACTCTGTATTGTCAAATGCGCCAAGCTTGACCATAAAACGGCCATCGTACTCAAAGGTGGGGTTTGCAGCGTCAGAGAGATCGATCGCCGTTATTTTCCCCATAAGTCCTCTTGCCTGTATCTGATAAAGGATGTCCGTGAGATATGCAAGTTTATCACTCTCTCCCTCCGCGGACTTTATATATTCGCCCACCTCGGCTTCGTTGACCGTTATGCCGCTGATGCTCGCGATATGCTCCGCGTCCTTTTCGTCAATGCTGCTGAGGAATTTTCCGCTGCTGCTGACTGACCAGAGCTCCTCGCCAACGGCAATGCAGCCAACTGCATTGCTCTCCGTGACTTCGATGGTGATAAGATTAGGAAGCCCGCGGTTTATCTTGACAGAGTCCACATACGGAAGCTTTACCACAACACGGCTTCCGGCGGCGATCCTGTTTATAAAAAACAGATTATCCCCTTCTTCAATGCCGGAAGCCGCGATAATCTCCTCTGCGCTGTAGAGTGAATTTCCGCGTACTTCAATCTTTGTGATCTTAAAAAACACGCTCATTACAAGTATTATTGCCACGATCACAAGAAAAAATGTCAAAGGCCGATTGACATTTTTCCTCAATCCCGGCTTGTAGGGATCCTCGCGCTTCCTGTAATAATCATTTGCATTAGACATCTTACATCTCCATGAATATATCCGCCCCGAGCGAGCGAAGTTTATTGTCAAAATTCTCGTAACCGCGGACTATATGTCCGCTGTCGATGACGCGGCTTACTCCCTCGGCGGAAAGTCCCGCTATCAGCATCGCGGCGCCGCCGCGCAGATCAGCCGCGCTGACCGTCGCTCCCCGCAGGCTCCTTACGCCCCAGACAGACGCACATCGGCCGTCAACGCTTATATCGGCTCCGAAGCGGGCAAGCTCACTTGCGTGGCCGAAACGCGAATCAAACACGTTTTCAACAAAATCACTCCTGCCCGCAGCTTTGAGAAGCGCCGCCATAAGCAGCGGCTGGGCGTCGGTCGGAAATTCGGGATAAGGACCCGTGACTACCTTGCCTACGGAGTGCAGCCTGCCGTCTGATATCAGTCTCACGCATCGTTTCGCGGGTATTATATCACAGCCGGATGAATTTAGGAAGTGCTGTAATCGGGAAAATTGCCTCGAATCCACTCCCCTGAGCTCGATATCGCCTCCAGCAGCCGCCGCAGCACACAAAAATGTTGACGCTACTATTCTGTCAGGTATTATCCTATGTCCCACATGACGCTCAGCAGAAAAGCCGGAGACGGTTATCTTACCCGTTCCTGCACCCGATATGTACGCGCCGGCTTTTCTCAGATACTCCTGCAGATCCACGATCTCCGGTTCTCTTGCCGCGCCGCAGATAACGGTCTCTCCCTGCGCGGCGCAGGCTGCGAGCATCGCGTTTTCCGTCGCTCCGACGCTGGGAAAAGGCAGCACGATGCGAGCGCCCTGCAGCCCGGCGGCCCTGCATATTATCTCGCAGCCGCGCTCCTCGACCTCGGCTCCGAGAGTCTTCATTGCCGAAATGTGCAGGTCTATCGGCCTTGCGCCGAGTTTGCATCCTCCGGGAGAGGTCAGATGCACCTCCCCGCATCGTGCCAGCAGCGCTCCCATAAACAGCACCGAGGAGCGCATACACTCCATCATTTCCTGGGGTATTATATTTGAGCTCAGGCTGCGCGAATCTATGTATACGTCGTTTTCCTGCTGCTCGGCGGTGCAGCCGAGCTGTCTCAATATGCGCAGCGACACGGCCACGTCGCTCAGCTGCGGTACGTTAAGCAGGTTTGTTTCCGTCGGACATACAATTGAAGCCGCCAAAATCGGCAGTACCGCGTTCTTTGAGCCCTGAACAAAGCACGCGCCTTCAAGGCGTTTGCCTCCGTTAATATGCCATATAGCCATAAAAAAACCTCGCAGAAATAACTTAAATCACGTCATTCTATGCTGCGGGGTTATTTTTTGTTATTTTTGATTTTATTCGCACAGTGATAGTATCTGCTCGCAGATAACGTCAGTCGCCTCGGGACGCGCAAGTCTTTCCATTGCAAGGGACATTTTTTCAAGTTCCTCTTCTGAGGAAAGTATGCTCTTAACTGTATTCAGAAGCTCGCTTGCCTTAAAGCTGCCCTCCTCAAAGATAAGAGCGCCGCCGGCATCTTCAATAACCTTTGCGTTCTTGAACTGATGGTTATTGGTGACATACGGCGAAGGCACGAAAATAGTCGGCTTATGCATATATGTAAGCTCGGATACGGTGGATGCGCCCGCGCGGCACAGCACGAGATCGGCCGCCGCCATAACGCGGGGCATATCGTAAATATACTCCCGAACATCCATGCCGTTTTTCTCGTAATCCGGAACAACGGTGCGCAGCGCGGTCACCATTTCGGCATAGCCCTCGCTTCCGGCGGAATGAATGAGCGTAAAACCCGGCTTTTTGCCGGCAAGCTTAATAAAATCGCACATGGCGGCATTCATATTTGCAGCCCCCAACGAGCCCCATACCGACACAACGAGCGGCTTATCCATAGGTATTCCGAGCTCCGCCTTAGCAGCCTTTTTTGAATATCCGGCAAATTCGCCGCGCACGGGAGTTCCCGTGACCACGGCTTTTTCAGGATGCTTATAGTATCTGCGGCTTTCCTCAAAGCCGAGCATTATCCTGTCAACGACGTTTGAAAGCATCCTTGTCGTGAGCCCGGGAACGGCGTTGCTCTCATGGACTGCGGTTGGCACGCCCAGCATCGACGCCGCCTTGAGCACAGGATAGCAGACATAGCCCCCTGTTCCAATAACTGCGTCAGGCCTGAACGACTTAACGAGCTTCCTTGCTTTGATGGTCGCCCTTATGACGTTAAATACGGATTTTATGTTATGCCAGATGCTGCCGAGCGAGCTGCCGCGGCTTATATTCGTGACCTTTAGCGTCACGATATCATAACCGCTTCTCGGGACGAGATCGGCCTCCATATGGCCGTCGGCGCCGATAAACAGTATCTCGCAGTCAGGCATCAGCTCTCTCAGCCTGCCGGCCACCGCAATGGCCGGATTGATATGCCCCGCGGTGCCGCCGCAGGCAAACATAAATCTCATATATCTCTATCCTTTCACTTTAGCGGGCATATCCCGCGAAACGCTGAGCACGATCCCCATTTCGGCCATCTGTATCAGAAGCGCCGTACCTCCGTAGCTGAAAAATGGCAAAGATATTCCCGTGCAGGGCACAAGATTTGTCACGACCGCTACGTTGAGAATGACCTGTATCGCAAGAAGCGTGGTTATCCCGGCGCTGACAAGAAAGCTGTACCTGTCCGCCGCGTGCATCGCTATCCAATAGCCCCGGATGATGAGCAGCGCAAACAGAACAAGTATAAGCACCGCTCCGATGAAGCCCAGTTCCTCACACACGACGGAAAAGATGAAGTCGTTGTGCTCCTCCGGCAGGTACAGATACTTCTGCCTGCTCTGACCGAGCCCAAGTCCCGTGAGCCCGCCCGATCCGATTGAATACAGGGACTGCACTATCTGATACCCTTCGTCCGAGGTCGAGGAAAACGGGTCGCGCCAGGTGGTGATCCTTGTGGAGGCATACGGAAACAGCGTAAGCAGAACTGCTATCCCGCCGCCCGCCGCTATGCCGGCGGCAATGAACCAGATAAGCCTTGCGCCGCCGAGAAACATCATTACGCCGCCGATGGCGATGATTATTATGGACGCGGAAAAATGCGGCTCAAGGATAAGCAGGCCGACTATCACAAGAAGGATCGCCGCAAACGGCGCTATGCCGTATCTGAAGCTCTTCATCCTGCCGCGGTTATTGCAGATAATGACCGCGAATGCAAGGATGATACCTATCTTTGCTATTTCCGACGGCTGAAGCGTAAGGCTGCCGATCCCTATCCAGCGCCTCGCGCCGTTTGCCTCGACTCCGATAAGCGGAACAAGAAGCAGAAGCACAATCGCCGCGATAAGCAGCGGAACTGAAAAGCGCTTGTAAAAGCCCATCGGCAGGCGCGAGCAGAATATCATCGCCGCAACGCCCAGAGCGGCAAATATAAGCTGCCTGACAAAGTAATAGGTCGGATTTCCGCCCGTAACATTCCCCGGGTCAAAATACGCTCTGGCAAAGCTTGCCGACAGCACCATTGTAACTCCTATGGTAAGCAAAAGCATAACGAGCACGAGGAAGGACACGTCCATACCTGCGCGTTTCGTTTTATCATTCGTTTCCCTGATTCTGAGCTCGGCGCTGCCGTACTGCATATCCGCGTCCTCCGTATTAGAGCTGGAAACGATTATATATTCCTATAAATGAAATTATTGCAAAAATGAGGGAGACGGAAGTGAAAAGTGCAAAAAGCTCTTTTTCCTTCCATTTTTTACCCGTCCATCCTCCCATTTCGAGGTGATGATGGAAGGGCGCCATTTTGAAAACACGCTTGCCGTGAGTGAGCTTGAAATAAGTCACCTGAATGATATCGGACATGGTCTCGATTATATAGACTATACCGAGCGTGATTAGGATAAGCGGCATATCATAGGCAAAGGCGAGAGCAGCAATAGCTCCGCCGAGAAACAGCGAGCCCGTATCGCCCATGAACACCTTAGCAGGGTTAAAATTATAAACGAGGAAGCCCAGCAGTCCGCCCAGAAGTGCCGAGGAAAAGATACCGAGGGCCAGATACCGCTCGCCCCAGAGGAAAGTCACGGCTACAAAGAATAGGCACACGGGGAGCGAGGTGCCGCTCGCAAGGCCGTCAACGCCGTCTGTAATGTTAACGGCATTTACGGTACCGACGATTATAAAGGCGGCAAGTATGAAGTACAGGGCCTCGGGGATATATACCTCGGTGTTCCAGAACGGAATGTAAAGATGCGTCGATATATACCCAAGCTTCCTGAGCAGCAGGACAAATGCCAGCGCCGCAACGAGCTGCAGCAGGAACTTCGCCTTTGCGCTCAGGCCGAGATTCTGCTTCTTTCTGAGCTTCTCCCAGTCATCCAGAAATCCGATAGCTCCAAACACCAGCGCAAACAAAAGCACAAAAATATGGGTATAGTCTCCATGACGCATGGACTCGAAACCGACGGTCAGGCACACGAATGTGCAGCCGGTAATGAAAATAACTCCGCCCATGGTTGGAGTTCCCGCCTTGGACATATGCCAGGTCGGGCCGTCCTGACGTATCTCCTGTCCCGCTTTCATTCTTCTGAGCCAGGGGATATAAAATCTGCCTACGATAACGGCGACGATAAACGCCATCACAAGGGCAAGCATCAGCTTCAGTGTCATTATCCGTTCCTCTTCTCTATATGTTCTGCTACGATCTCGCGCTCATCCATGTGGCGCTTTTCGTGGCCGATGACCTGATAGTCCTCATGGCCTTTGCCGGCAAGCAATATTACATCATCAGGAAGGTGATTATCAATCGCCCATTTAATCGCTTCCGCTCTGTCGCAGATAACTTTATGGGGAGTCTTCTTGTTTTTCAGTCCCTCGACTATCTCGCCTATTATCGCGTCGGGATTCTCAGTGCGCGGGTTATCGCTGGTCACTATGACAAAATCGGCGTTATCTGCCGCAATACCGCCCATTATGGGGCGCTTCGTTCTGTCACGGTCGCCGCCGCAGCCGAACAGCACGACCAACCGCCCCTCGACATTATCCTTCAGCGCCCTGAGAGCGTTTTCCAGAGCGTCGGGGGTGTGAGCGTAGTCGATGAGGATCGTGTAATCGCCGCCGGTGGGAACCACCTCCATCCTTCCCTTCACACCCTTCGCGCCTGACATCGCGTCGGCACAATCATCAAGGCTCAGGCCGAGGGCAAGACCCATGCAAATAACGTTCAGGGCATTGTAAACGGAGAATCTACCGGGGATGGCAAGTCTCACCCGCGCGGTATCACCGCCGAATGCAGCGTTAAACTCAACTCCGGAGGCCGACAGCCTGATATCGCTTGCTGTAAGGTCCGCGTCTTTTCCGTCGGCGGAATAAGTAAGCAGCCTGCATCCTGCGTTTTCAGTAATTATATCATGCCATTTATCGTCCAGATTGATGCAGCCGCAGGCGCAATGCTCAAAAAGCCGCGCCTTTGCCTCGGCATATTCCTGCATGGTATGGTGAAAATCAAGGTGATCCTGAGTAAGATTCGTGAACGCCCCCACCTGAAAATCAATACCTGCAACACGGTGCAGAGTCAGGGAGTGGGACGATACCTCCATAACGACATGGGTGCAGCCGGCGTCCGCCATCTCGCGGAAAAGCTGCTGAAGCTCGAAGCTTTCGGGAGTGGTGCGCTCGGTGTGAATAAGCTCATCGCCTATCATATTGCCATTTGTCCCGACAAGCCCGACTTTGGCATTGAGCTTCTCCTCAAGAAGATGCTTCATGAGATAGGTGCTGGTTGTTTTTCCGTTTGTACCTGTAACGCCGATAACGCACATTTCTCCGGCGGGATCTCCGAAGTAATTGCGGCTTGCCATCGCAAGAGCATACCGGCAGTTATCAACGAGAACATAAGGTATATCAACACCCGGCGCCCTGTCGCACAGTATAACGCACGCGCCGTTTTTAACGGCGGAGGGAATGTAAGCATAGCCGTCGGACTCAAAGCCCGAAATCGCGACGAACATATCCCCCGGTTTTGTTCTTCTGGAGTCATAGCTTATTCCGTAAATCTCCATGCTTACATCCGCCTGAAGCTCAAGCACATTTATGTCTTTTAATATTTCCGCAAGCTTCATCTTTTCACTTCCTTTATATCTCAGTTAATACTTTCCAAGCATGCTTTCATCCTCGGAAAGCAGCGTAACTTCTATTATAGTTCCATGTTTAACGGGAGTACCGGGCACTATGCTCTGGGAGAAAACTCTTTGACTGTCCGAGGCGCTTATGACGGTATCCGTCCGAGCAAAAAGGCCGTATTTACTCAATTCCGCCGCAGCTTCGGCATAACTCATGTTTCTGAGGTCTGGCATAGTTTCAAGCCCCTCCGAGGGCTCGGCGCCGGCGTAAATTATCACGGTGCTGCCGTCGGCAATCACCGCGTTTGCAGCGGGAAGCTGATCCGTGACGGTGCCGCCGCTGCCGATAAGGCGGCATTCAAAGCCGTCATCGGACAGCTTTGCTTTTGCTTCTTCGACACTCAGGCCTTCAAGCTCGGGTACGGCTTTATCGATCTTCTCCAGCTCATCAGTATCGTACACAGGTTCAATGCCCATATACGGAAGAATGTCGGCAAACATTTTGCCCACGGTGGGCGCCGCCATCTGGCCGCCCGAGACGTATATGCCGGATTCATTGCTCGGCGAATCGAGCAAAACGAGAAGCGCGATCTGCGGATCGTCCGCAGGGGCAAAGCCGATGAAGGATACGATATATTCCTTTTTCCCCGTCTCGGCCTCGTAGCTTACCTTCTCGGATGTGCCGGTCTTGCCGCCGATGCGGTAACCGGAAACGGCAGCGTTTCTACCGGTGCCGTCATTGGGGTCCCCCACGACCTGCTCGAGGATGCTGCAAACGGTCCTGCTGGTCTCCTCGCTTATCACCTGACGCACGACTGTCGGTTCACGATTATACACCGTATTCCCCTCTGAGTCCAGTAAACTTTCTGCAACGTAGGGCTGCATTAGATAGCCGCCGTTGACACAGGCACTTACTGCGGTTATAAGCTGCAGCGGAGTTATTGTAAAGGTCTGACCGAAGGAGGCAGCGGCAAGCTGGGACTTGTTCTTTTCGCTGCAGAAGGTATCCCTGCTCCACCATATGCTTCCGCTCTCGCCGCCGAGGTCTATACCGGTTTTGGCGGTAAGCTGCTCAGAGCTGTCGTCTGTCAGGCTGAGAAAGCCAAAGGCGTCGCAGTATTTATAGAAGGTCTCAGCCCCGACCCTCATTCCGATGTTAACAAAAGCAACGTTGCATGAGTGCTGCACCGCCTGCGTCAGAGTCTGTGAGCCGTGGCCTGCGGTTTTCCAGCAGCGCACGGGGTTGGTTCTGCCCTGTACCTGTACGTTTCCGCCGCAGAAGAAATTATCTTCAAGGCTGACCTTTCCCTCCTCGAGCGCCATGGACAGGGTTATTATTTTGAAGGTCGAGCCCGGCTCATATGTATCCGAAAGCGTTTTATTCCGCCATTGAAGGCGCTGGGCGTCAGCCAAAAGCTGCTCCTTTTCCTCCTCGGTCACGGCGCCGTCAATGGCGCTCTGAGCCTCGTCGCTGACGTCAAGGAAGTTGTTCAGATCATAGCCTCCGATGGACGCCATGGCAAGTATCTTGCCGGTATTGACGTCCATGGCTATGGCTCCCGCGCCGTTTTGTATATCATAATCCTCGACCGCCTGATACAGCGCTTTTTCAACATAGTGCTGTATTGTAAGATCAATCGTCGTAACAAGATCCAAGCCGTTTTCCGCGCCTGTATAGCCCTCGTACTGGTTAAACAAGAGGTCGGTGCCGTAAGCGTTGGTCGCCCGCATATATTTGCCGGATGTACCGCGGAGCGCGGAGTCATACTGAGCCTCCAGACCGTCAAGGCCGTAATTATCCGTACCCACAAAGCCTATCACATGGCAGGCGAGCGAGGAATATGGATAATAGCGCTTGGTGTCGCTTTCAAGGCGCACACCCTTGAGGCCGTACTCCGTCTTGAACTCGCGGATCTTATCGGCAGTCTCCTTCTCGATCTTTTTTGCGACCGTAACATACCATGAGCCGGTATTCCTTGTCTTTTCGAGCACGCTGTCGTAGTCCACGCCGAGTATTTCCGATAGCTTCTGCGCGATAAGCTCGGGGTCTTCATCATACATCTCTATCTCCGCAGGGCTCAGGTACACGTTTTCAACATTGGCACTCATGGCAAGAATATTCATGTTGCAGTCGTATATCGTGCCACGCTCGGCCGAGGCGCCGGTCTCGCGGAGCTGCTGACTTATTGCAAGCTCCTCGTATTTCTCGTGGTCTCTTATCTGCAGCACATATAATCGGGCGGCAAGCACACAAAACGCAAGTATGCCGCACACTGCCATCAGGAATAGTGTGCGGCGAAGCATTGTCCTGTTCGGTCTGCGGTTTAAGTTCTGATTTACGGATCTCTGCATGACACCCCTCCGCGAGAAAGTATATCTAAGACATACTATATCGCCTTTAAGTCAAATATTCTTATGCAGCCTATCCGTTTTTCTCTGTTTCGGCAAAAATCAGCGCCTTATCCTGAGTATCCGTATCAATTTCTATTGTCTGTGAGCCGCTCGGCTTTTGCATACCGAACTCGTTTTCGGCCCTGTCCTCAAGCTCGTCAAGATCTATCCGCGACTCGTATTCTATCCGGAGCCTGCGTTTTTCCTCTTCAAGCTCTTTTAGCTCAGCTTCAAGCTCAACATTTATGTCGTTCTGCTCCGTAAGTTCTATACGAACAAAAAGCGTTCTTATCAGCAGAAACGCGGCGGCGATCGCAAGAAGCGCCGTCAGCGCTGCCGATACGTTTAGTCGGAATTTATCCGAGCTTACCTTTTTGGCAATAGTTTTTTGCTTAATCCGGCTATATTCGTATTCGGAACTTACGTTTTTCACTGCTGACCTACACTCTCTCGGCAACGCGAAGCTTTGCGCTTCTCGACCGTGGGTTGTTATTCAGCTCATCCTCACCCGGCACAATGGGTTTTCTGTGTACATTTCTTAACGTCTGCACGAAGCCGCAGGTGCATATCGGGGCCTCCCTCGGACAGGTGCATCCGTTTTCTCTTGCCGCAATGGCGGTTTTTACTATCCTGTCCTCCAGAGAGTGGAAACTTATGACGCACAGCCTTCCGCCTTTATTGAGCTTGTCCGGCGCCGTGCGCATCATCTCATCGACCGCGCCGAGCTCATCGTTGACGGCTATCCTAATGGCCTGAAAGCTCCGTTTCGCAGGGTGCTGCTTCTCTCTCAGGGCGGCGGCCGGCATTGCCGACCTTATTACGGCCACCAGCTCAAGAGTTGTATCTATGGGCTTGGTCAACCTTTTTTCGGCTATGCGTGAGGCTATGCGCTTTGCAAAGCGCTCCTCACCGAAATCGCGCAGTATTCTTGCAAGCTCAGATTCAGGCCATTCGTTAACAACGTTCCACGCGGTAAGCGCATCCGTATCATCCATCCTCATGTCAAGCGGGGCATCGTTCATGTAGGAAAAACCGCGCTCGCCTTCGTCAAGCTGCGGCGACGATACTCCGAGGTCAAAGAGCATTCCGTCAACTCCGTCGACGCCGAGTTTTTCAAGTATTCTTGCCACGTCACGGAAGTTACCGTGAACAAGCGTCATTTTACCGGCATATTCCTTCAGCCTCTCCCCTGTGCGCCTTATAGCCGACTCATCTCTGTCAATTCCGATGAGCCTGCCGCTTGTAAGCCGCTTTAAAATCTGCTCGGAGTGGCCGCCGAGTCCGAGAGTTCCGTCAACATAGATCCCGTCAGGCTTGATATTCAGGTTTTCTATACATTCGTCCAGCAACACCGATATATGCTCAGGCATATCAAAACTCCAGTTCTTCCATTACGGAGGCAATATTTTCGGGACTTATTTCCGCTTCGTGCACCTTTGACCATGCATTTTCGTCCCAAAGCTCGGCGTGGTTATTGCATCCGACAACGGTGACGTTTTTCGTCAGATTCGCATACTCTCTCAGGTGTGCTGGGATGAGCGTTCTGCCCTGGTTATCAAGCTCGCATTTTGAGGCATAGGCAAACAGAGGTCGCATCTTGCGCTGCTTAACATAGCTCATGGCGTTTACCTTATCGGAAAACTCCTTCCAGCTGGCCGCACTGTATGCCGACAGGCATTTATCCATCGACAGTGTTATATAAAACACATCGCCGAGCTCTTCCCTCAGTTTCGCCGGTATAAAGAGCCTTCCCTTAGAGTCAAGGCTGTGCTGATATTCACCTGTCATGGCTCTCTTCCTCCAAAATCCGTGGTATTTCGATGCACTTTGCACCACTTTTCACCACTTTACTCATAATTATAGAGTCTTGGGATATAAAATGCAAGAACATTTTGGTGACAGACGAACAAAAAAAGAGCTTCCGGCTACGGAAACTCTTTTTTATGGAAAAATTATTATTCTTCAGCTTTAACCTCGGCGACGGGAGCAGCGGGCGCTGCGGGGGCCGCGCCGGAAAGACTGCGGAAGCTTACGCGTGACTGGTTAATTGATTTTAGAGCCGAGCCCACGGTCTCCTCCGTACGGCGAAGGATCTCGTCGACATACTCGTTGGCAACACGGCGGAGCTCTTTTGATTTATACTCGGCATCGGACACGAGCTGTGCACTGTGCGCCTTTGCCACGCGCACTATCTCCTGTTCCTCGAGCATGGCACGAGCCTTGTCCTCCGCGTTTTTTCGGATAGATTCCGCCTCACGCTTTGCATTACCTATAAACTCGTCCCTTGCGGACACAAGGCGTTTCGCCTCGGAAAGCTCCGCGGGCATACCCGACTTTATCTCATTGAGTATCTCAAGAACATTATCTCTCTCAATAATGCATTTATCGTTTCCGAGGGGAACGCCCCATGCCTCGGACACCATAGTATACAGGGTCTCGATAAGCTCCATTACTTCTACGTTTTTTTCGCTCATTTCAGCGCCTCCATAATTTAGCCTTTTCCTCAACCTCTTCAATGATCTCACACGGTACGAAGCCCGTGAGGTCAGCGCCGTAAGACGCCAACTCCCGAACAACCGAAGAACTGAGGAACGTGTATTTTTCACTCGCGGTCAGGAACATAGTTTCAAGCTGGGGATTGATCATTTTATTTATAAGATTCATCTGAAACTCATATTCAAAGTCAGATGCAGCCCTTAAGCCCTTGACTATTACTGCGCCGTCATATTTTTTGACGTATTCAGAGAGCAGTCCTGTAGGGGTCTCGACCTCGACATTGGGGAAGCGCTCCACCACCTTGCGAACCATCTCCACTCGTTCTTCTATCGTGAACATTGGCTCTGTCTTGGAGGAGTTTACCATGATGCATACGACGACCTTGTCGAATATCTGGGCCGTCCTTCTGATAATATTAAGGTGCCCGAGAGTTATTGGATCAAAGCTGCCGGGGCATAAAGCAAGACTCATATCTGTTTCTCCTTGCTGTATGTGGTGAGTTTTACTTTGCCGTAATTATACTCCTTACGTTTAAAATAAGGCATATTCATATCCGGCATGGGCTTTTCGCGCCCACTTTCGCACATAATTATACCACCTTCCGTCAATATGTCAACGGAATTGATGATTTGCAGCGCTTTATCCAGCAGATTTGTGGCATAAGGAGGGTCAAGAAGTATTATATCGTACTTTCCTCCGCGGCTCAAAAACGATATAGAATCCTCCTGGACCACTCTTGCATCAAAGCCGCAGCTTTTAAGATTATCCCTGACGATAGCTATCGCTTCCCTGCTCTGATCGACGAAGGTGACCTCCGCGGCGCCGCGGCTCAGGCATTCGATGCCGAGCTGACCCGTCCCCGCGAACAGATCGAGTACGCGCCTGCCCTCGATATCGAACTGTATGATATTGAATATGGATTCCTTAACCTTATCGGTGGTCGGACGTATATCGTAATTTGCAGGCTCCCTGAGCCTTTTGCCACGCATCGAACCGCTTATAACTCTCATTGCTGTTCCTCGCTTTTATGATAATAGTCATACACCGCTCTCGCCGTATTCACCGGAACGACGGAGCACAGCTCATCGAAGTCCGCATTTCTTATGGCCTTGAGCGTCCTGAAATGCCGCAGAAGCTCGCTTTTGCGCTTCTCTCCCACCCCGGGAATCCCGTTGAGCTCCGAGCCGAAGCTCTCGCTGCGCAGTGAGCGCTGATACTCTATCGCAAAACGGTGTGTTTCCTCCTGAATATTGCCGATGAGCGAAAATGCCGCCTGGTTCGTGCTGATGCCAATCTCCTTACCGTCCGCGGTCACAAGCGCTCTTGTGCGGTGGCGGTCATCCTTCACCATGCCGAAGATCGGGATATTGAGTCCAAGCTCCGAAACGACCTGTCTGGCAGCATCGGCATGGGTGGCGCCACCATCGACAAGCAGCAATTGAGGCAGCTCAGAGAATTTTTCGTCGCCGTCCCTGAGCCTTGCAAAGCGTCTGCCCACAGCCTGTCTCATGCTGGCGTAGTCGTCCCTGACCTGCATATCCTTAATGCGGAATTTACGGTAATCGCGCTTGAGCGGTCTGCCGTCCCTGTACACCGTCATTGCCGCGACTATGCCGCTGTCACCGAGATTGGAAACATCAAAGGCCTCGATCCTCGCGGGATATTCAGGCAGGTCAAGGGCTTTCTGCAGCCACAGGAGCGTGCTCCTTCTGCGCTGCTCCGATGTAGTGGAACGCAGGATCTCCTCCGCGGCGTTCATATCCGCGCGCTCTATAAGGCGAAGCCTGTCACCCCGGCGTGGCGCTTCGACCGTGACCTTCCTCCCCGCAAGCTGAGTAAACAGCGTTCCGAGCTCCTCCATATCCTCTGTTTCAAACGGCAGCAGGATGTTCTTCGGCCAGATATTGCGGGCTGAATAGTATTGCCGTACAAGAGCGGATACAGCCTCCTCATCGTCCTCGAGCGGATCTGAAATAAGTTCATGGTCCTTACCGGTCAGCGAGCCGTCATTGAAATGCAGAACCACAAAGCAGGTCTTGGCGCCGCGCTTGAAGCCCACAGCGTCGGTGTCGGCAAACGCCGTTGCGATGACGCGCTGCTTATTTGACAGACCCTCGACAGCACGGATCCTGTCCCTATATTGCGCAGCAAGCTCAAACCTCAGATTTTCGGAGCAATCAAGCATTTTTTCATTTAAATCCTCGAGAAGCTCCTTTGTTTTACCGTCAAGTACAAGACAGGCCTGCTCTATCGCGATACGGTATTCCTCAGCCGAACCCTCGCCGCTGCACCAGCCGCGGCAGGAGCCCATTTGATAGTTGAGGCAGGGTCTGCCTTTGCCGATATCCCTCGGGAAAACCCTTGTACACGTCGGAAGTCCCACGGCCTTGCATACGACGTCGATTATTTCCCTGGATAAGCCTCGTCCGCCGAAGGGGCCGAAATAAGCCGCGCCGTCCTTCTTAGGCCGGTTTACTATGGAAAATTTAGGATACTGCGAATTCTTGTCAAGCCTTATAAACGGATAGCCCTTGTCATCCTTGAGAAGGATGTTATAGTGCGGCTGATGCTGCTTTATCAGCGAGTTTTCCAGCAGCAGCGACTCAAATTCCGAATCGACCACGATTACGTTGAAATCCGCGACCTTTTCCACCATGGCCTCCACCTTGGGAAGGTGGCTGCCGCGGAAATAGCTCGTGACCCTGTTTTTGAGTTTTTTGGCCTTACCTACATATATGACTTTGCCCGATGAATCCAGCATGATATACACGCCGGGCTTCATCGGGAGATTATTTGCTTTTTGAAGCAGGGTATCAAGCATTTTTGACCTCTTTTGTCCTGCTGCCGAAGGCGCACCACAGCGTCACAGAGGCAATGACGATCACACCGCCTATAAGGGAGAATACGCCGGGCCTTTCTCCGTCAAACAGCAGTACCCACACTGGGTTCAAAAGCGGCTCCACAGCCCCCAGCAGGCTGCAGGCCAGCGGCGGGCAGTATTCCGAGGCCTTGCCGTAGAGTATATAGGGTATGCCGAGCTGCAGCACGCCGAGAATTATGATATACAATACAGGCAGACCGGTAAAATCGGGCTTGGATGTGATTATAAACGGCAGACCGACTATAAATGCCGCCATCTGTCCTATAAACAGCGCCGAAAAGCGCTCCTCGCCCTTTGCCTTACCGACCGTTAAAAACATTCCACCCAAAAAGACACCTGCAAGAATGGCGACGAAATTGCCCAGCATATACCCGCTCTCAAGCTTATCGAAGAAAAACATCGATATACCCGCGAGAGTACACAGCACGGCTATAAGATCGTTACGTCTTATCTTCTTCCCGAAGAAAAGTGCGGAAAATATCACAACGAAAAGCGGCGACGTAAACTGTAAAACTATCGCGTTTGCCGCAGTCGTGAGCTTATTTGCGGCAACAAACGCCGTATAAACGCTGCCCAGCAGTAATCCCCCGGTCAATGTCGATCTGTTAAAGGTGATCTTGTAGTGCTTTATCTTTATATAGATCAGTATAGTTATTCCGGCAAAAAGACTGCGCAGTGCAGAAATGGCAAAAGCGTTCCACGGAATGAGCTTTATAAATATGCCCGCAATGCTCCATAGGGCGGCGCAGGCTATCATTTCGATTATGGCTTTATTCTCGTTTTTCATAAAAGGCTGACCCTAAGTATTATCATATATTGAATAAGGGCGTGTCATAAACACGCCCTTTAGCTTCGTTTCTAAATATCATTCGGTAAAGTCAGATGCAATGAGCTCGGAAAGAGTATCGACCGCGGTGGCCTCATCGGCGCCGTCAGCAATGAGATTCACGGCAGTTCCTTTTACGATTCCGAGGGAAAGAACGCCGAGCAGGCTTTTTGCATTGACACGTCTGTCTTCCTTTTCAATCCAAATGCTGCTCTTGAATTCATTGGCTTTCTGAATAAAGAAAGTCGCAGGTCTGGCGTGTAATCCCACCTGATTATTAATTACAACCTCTTTAGTTACCATTATCGCCACTCCTCATAATCTTTTAAGATTACCCCTACTTTAGCAAATTATTTAAAAAACGTCAACTCATTTTGTCTATTTTGGTGATTTACACATTATTCACAAATTTAATCGATGGCTTTTATTTCAATTCGACTATTGTGACACCGGCTTCACCCTCACCGTATCGGCCCAGTCGGAAGCTTTTTACCGCCTTGTTGCGCTTGAGCATCTGCTGAACGGCCGCCCTAAGCGCGCCGGTGCCCTTTCCGTGGATTATCCTCACCGTAGATAGTTTAGCCATGACCGCATTGTCAATATACATTTCTGCCGCGGCGACGGCTTCCATAGACTCCATTCCGCGCAGGTCTATCTCGGAATTGACCGCCGCGGCGCGGATATTGCTGCTTCCGGCGAGCGAAACGCTTTTTTTCTTCTGCTTTGCAGCGTGGCCTTCAAGCAGGTATACCTCGCTCTGCTTTGCCTTGACGGTCATTATGCCTGCCTTAAGGTTCAGCGTACCGTCGGGATTTACATCGATGACCTCCGCTTTTACTCCCATGGAAATGATCTCCACCGTATCCCCTGCGCGGACCTCGCGTGAGGATTTTTTCTCCTCCTTCGGCTCTTCCGGCTTGGCGGCTTTTATTTTATTCTCCGATTCGTTAAGCTTGCGGCGCAGCTCACTTCTCGCCTCGTTTACCCTTTGGGCTTCCTCTTCATCGTTTGCCCTGCGGCGCATATCGTCAAGCTCGGCGAAGGTCTCTTCCGCCGTCTGCCTTGCCTCGGCAATTATGCGCTCAGCTTCACGGCGGGATTTTTCATCAGCCTTTTCAAGCCGTACGGCGAGTTCCGCACGCAAAAACGCCGCTTTTTTAGCGCTCTCCTCGGCTTCGCGCAGCTTTACCGCGGCCTCGGCTCTGTCCCGCTCCAGCATCAGTCGGGTCTGCTCAAGCTTTTCTATGGTCGCCTCGAAGCTTGCGTTCTGCACGCCCACGCGGGCTTTCGCATCTTCGATTATCTCATCTCCGAGTCCGAGCCGTTTTGAGATGGCAAAGGCGTTTGATTTGCCGGGTATGCCCACCAGCAGCCTGTAGGTAGGCCGAAGAGTTTCAACGTCAAACTCGCAGGACGCGTTCTGGATCCCGGCCTCAGTCGTTGCATACACCTTCAGCTCGGCATAGTGCGTCGTGGCCGCGACGCAGGCTCCGTGCCGCCTTGCATACTCGATTATGGCGATCGCAAGTGCCGCGCCCTCCGTGGGGTCGGTGCCGGCGCCGAGCTCGTCAAACAGAAGCAGCGAATCATCGTCACACTCATTCAGAATATGCACTATATTCGTCATATGTGCCGAGAATGTGGATAAGCTTTGCTCTATCGACTGCTCATCTCCGATATCGGCCAGAATGTGCCGGTATACAGGCACCCCGCTGCCGTCGTCGGCGGGTATGTGCAGCCCACACTGAGCCATTATATTCAGCAGTCCGATGGTTTTGAGGGAAACGGTCTTGCCGCCGGTATTGGGGCCTGTGATTATAAGCGTATCGAAATCCTCGCCCAGCTCAAGGCTTATGGGGACGGCCTTATCCTTTGGCAGCAGCGGATGGCGCGCACGGCGCAGCACCGTTCCCCGCTCTCTCAGCTCCGGTTCTATCCCGTTGAGCTTATACGAAAGCTTCGCCTTGGCAAAAATAACGTCGAGCTGGATGAGAAGATTGTAGTCGGAAGCAATGTCGTCGGCGTGCTCGGCGCAGTCGGCGGAAAGCTCCGCCAGTATGCGCTCGATTTCCGCTTTCTCCTTTGCCGCCAGCTCACGCAGCTCGTTATTCGCCTTCACAGCGGCCATAGGCTCGATGAAAAGCGTCGCTCCCGATGCTGATATATCATGCACAAGACCCGCTATCGCGCCCTTGTGCTCAGCCTTTACCGGCACGACGAAGCGATCCGAGCGCATGGTGATTATCGGCTCCTGCAGCGCCTTTGCATAGGTCGGCGAGGAAATTATCTTTTGCAGGGAGTCGCGCACTCTCGCGCTTGCCGCTCTTATCTTTCTGCGGATATCCGCAAGCTCGGACGATGCGCTGTCGGCTATCTCGTCCTCTCCCACTATGGAGGACGTTATCTTTTCCTCAAGAAATCGGTTCGTATGCAGGGCGGAAAACAAATAGTCAATGCTTGTTTTTCCGACGGTATCGTCGGCGACATAGCCCTTGACGAGCCTTGCACACTGCAATACGCGCGCGATGTCAAGAAGCTCTCTTGTATTGAGCGCTCCACCGAGGTCAGCGCGGTTTAATGACGCTCTGACGTCCCTCACGCCCGAAAGCGACGGGCTTCCGCGCACCACCATCATGTTTTTCGCAGCGCTTGTTTCGGAAAGCCTGCGCTTTACCTCAAATTTATCCCCAGAGGGCGAGAGCGCCGAGCACTGCTCCTTTCCGCCCTCGGTCACGGCTTCGGCAGCCAGCATTTCCAAAACTGCCGGCAGCTCAAGTGTGTTGAGCGATTTTTCATAAAATTCCATTATTTGACCTGTCTCCAGTAACTAAGTGCGTTGAATTTTCGTTCCGTTTGCGTTAAAAGATATGTCTCCGCCGCCTTTGAAGCCCTCTCCATCGCCTCGTCTCCGAGGCTGAAGGAAAGAAGCTTTCGCGGCTCGGAGTAAATAATATATCTCAGAGCCTTTAGTGAGTCGGGGCAGAGCCTTATGTTGGCTTCAAGCTGATTATTGCGGCAGTCCCGGCAGCAAATAAGACCGTTTTGCGGGCTGAAGCGCGGTTCTTCGGGCTCTGAGCTTCCGCACACGGCACAAGCTGTCAGAGCAGGCTCGTAGCCGGCAAGCGACATCAGCCGCATTTCAAAAGCCGTTTTTATATGCACCTGCGGATACAGGTCGTTTGACAGCGCAAAAAGGCAGTTTAAAATAAGCTGCAGCATATAGGGGTTGGGCTGATCCTCGTCAGACAAGGCCTCGATGCACTCGGCAAAGTAGCTTGCCAGAGCAAGCGCCGAGATATCGCTGCGAAGCCCCTTGAATTCCTCGATGGTCGAGCCTTCGTTAACAGACCAGTAGCCGCGGTTTTCAAACATTGTCAGCTCTGAAAACGCCAGAAGCTGCGTAGCCGCCGCGGTTTTACTGCCTTTGCGCAGGGCTCCGCGGGCCTTGACCGTTATTTTGCCCATATCCTCGGTCAGAACCGTCAGTATCCTGTCAGCTTCCTTGTATTTAACTTCTCTGAGTATCAGTCCCTTTGT
>CALZAG010000010.1 GCA_945613045.1 uncultured Clostridia bacterium
ATGCCCACACTTGAGCAGGACGGCCTTTGCAATATATACTGCATCGACTGCGAGAAGATCGTTGCCGAGAATGTTAAGATATCCTACGCCGATATCTGCGACCATGAGCTTGTCAAGGTCGAGGAAGTCCCCGCAAAGTGCGAAAGCTGCACGGACGCTGAGGGCGTAAAGGAGCACTATGAATGCAGCATATGCGGCGCGCTGTTCAGCGACGCCGACGGCAAAGAGCCCATAAGCGATGAGAGCACACTGACAATCGAGCCGCTCAAGCACTACATCGCGGAGATCTCCGGCGAACAGCTAGCGAACGTAAAGGTTCAGGAATGGGCATACGACGAGGTCGGACACTGGAGAGTGTGCAAGCATTGCGGCTACAGATACACCGATACCTACAGCACTCACACCATTCTCGGCAATGCCGAGCCCACCTGCTGCTCGGGCAGCACCTGTGTGACCTGCGGCTATGACGACGGCCAGCGCGACCCTGATAATCACTCCGGCGGAACGGAGATAGTCGGAGCAGTCGAGCCCGTGGGCGATGAGCCCGGCTACACCGGCGATACCAAGTGCCTCGGCTGCGGAGAGATAATTGAGAAGGGCAGAACTTATTATGCTGCCTGCCCTGACGGCTGCGCGGATACGCTCGAATTTGTTCCGGCGGTCGAAAAGACCTGCACAGAGGACGGCGTGAAGGCTCACTACATATGCACCGTTTGCGGCAATATGTATCTTAATTCCGACGCCACACAGCCCACCGACGATGCCGGAATAGTCGACCCCTGCACGGGTCACGACCTGCATCCGGGCAAGGATGCCATTACGTCGGTAGATCTTGCGAGCCTTATGGCGAGTCTCGATATCTCCAAGGACGATCTTATCAACATGATAAAGAACGGCGATTTCTCCTCCCTGAAGGACATTACCTATGAAAGCCTGCTTGCCAATCTGAGTGTCAAGGATATCGACCACTGCTATGACGATACCTATCACTGGCTGGGCTGCCAGCGCTGCGGCAAGACGCTGGAGGATCTTAGACCCGAGCTCGAGAAGAACGGCATCACCATAAACGAACGCTGGTATGAGCTCAGCCGCAAGACCGCCCACAGCGGCGGCGTTGCCGACTGCAAAAACAAGGCGATATGCGACGAATGCGGTGAGGCCTACGGCGATTTCGGAAAGCACAGATACGACGCCGTCGTGACAGCGCCGACCTGTACCGAGAAAGGCTACACCACTCATACCTGCAGCGGCTGCAAGGACAGCTACGTTGACAGCTACACTCCCGCCGCCGGGCACAAGATAAGCAAGGGCAGATGCGAAAACTGCAAGAAGAACTTCCCGAATCCCTTCGTCGATGTTGACAGCGGCTCCATTTACTATGAGCACGTTCTGTGGGCGTACTACTACGACCCGCAGATCACCGCCGGTACTGATGCAACACATTTTAGCCCCTCCGCACCCTGCACCCGCGGACAGGTCGTTACCTTCCTCTGGCGCGCAGCGGGCAGACCGCAGCCGACAAGTACGTCTATCAGTTTCTCCGACGTTTCAAACAGCGGCGCCTGCCAGCCGTACTACACCGCCATACTCTGGGCTGCGGAGAACGGGATAACCACCGGTTATAACGACGGTACCTTTAAGCCCCACGCTCAGGTAAAGCGCGCGGAATTTGTTACCTTCCTGTGGAGGTATTACGGACAGCCTTCGCCGAGCAATCTCGATAACCCCTTCGTTGACGTAAGCCCGAGCAGCGTCTTCTACAAGGCGATACTCTGGGCGGCAGAAGAGGGGATAACCCAGGGCTACGGAAACAACGACTTCCAGCCCAACAGGATATGCTCCCGCTGGCAGGTTGTCACCTTCCTGCACAGAGCGATGAGCTGACTAAGACAGAATAATGAAAAGACACGGGACCTCCCGTGTCTTTTTGCTCAGATTTGTGTTGAAATTTGATTTGCCGAATGATACAATGATGACAATATGCAAATCAAAACAAATATAACTAAGGAGCGAGCAATGAGAAACGAATCCATGAACCTTTCAAAGAACGAAATGATGATGGTCATGCACGACCAGGAGCAGGAGATAGAAAAGCTCAAGGCCGAGGTCGCCGAGCTTCAGGAGAAGCTTGATGGCTATGAGATCAAGGTCAGCAAGTCCGGTTCTCTTGCCGAGGCCTCCGCAAAGATAAGCGGCCTGTTCGAGGCGGCTCAGGCTACTGTAAGCACTTACGTTGAGAATATGAAAAAGCGTGACGCCCGCTCCGAGGAGATCCTCGCCGGCGTGGAGAAGCAGGCTGAGCAGATAATAAGCGAGGCCGAGGAGGTAGCCCGCAAGCGCCTTGACGCCGCGGATGTTGAGATCGACGAGAAGTGGGCCGTTATCGAGAGCCGTCTGCTTGTCATGTACGAATCCCATAAGGGCCTTCAGGAGCTGGTCGAATCCGGCATCTTCACCGTCCCCAGCAGAGATAAATAAGATCATTAGAAAATTTCCTTTTCAGCGCACGGTGACGTGCGCTGATTTTTTGCTGTGTGTGCAGATCGGCCTCCCGAAAACGGGAAGCCGATTTTGCTCGTATATTTATATACAAGCATTACGTTTTTACACAGCACATAGTTGATTTGCACAAAATAATGTTCGCATAGTGTACAATATGTCAAAAATGTACAAATAAATTGAACTTTGATTTAGCGGGTGATAAAATAATAACATCTTTGCTGCAACATATGTTTATGCTGCAAAATGAAACGGGGGAGAAAACAATGAGAGACCTAAAGCATCTGATTTACTTTGAAAACCTCCTGCAGGAAGCAAACAATGCGCTTGTTAAACAAGCCTGTGCCGAGGGCAAGCTTGCGCTGGCGTACAATTGCTCTTACATACCCGAGCCCCTGCTGGATGTTGAAGGCTGCTTCGGCGTTAGACTTCGCGCACCGGGCTGCACAAATCCTGACCTTGCGACCTATTACATGACCAATCGCTCCTGTCCCTACTCCAAGAGCATTCTGGAGCGTGCATTTGAGGGCGGATATAATTTCATTTCCGCTCTTATCGGCCAGGAATGCTGCACCACGATGAACCGCATGGAGCAGTATTTTGAATACTGCAAGCTCATTCCCAATGAGAAATTCTTTACCGCGTGTATTGATATGCCTATCAAAAAGGGCGAATGGTATGCCGGATATTTTCGCCGTCAGATCGAGCAGAAGATACTCGAGCCCATGCAGAAGACCTATGGAGTGGACTATTCCGAGGAAAAGCTCATGGACGCCATTGAGCGCCACAATGAGATCTGCCGCATCATAACCGAGATAGGAAATTACAGAAAGCTCGATAATCCGCCCATCACCGGCTATGAGTTCCACGTTATCCAGCTCGTGACCGAGGTCTGCCCCAAGTACCTCATTGTTGACAAGCTGCGCGAGACCCTCGAGGAGCTCAAGACCCGCGAGCCTGAGCCGGCGCCGTGGTACAGGGCAAGGGTCATGCTCGTCGGTTCCGAGATCGACGACCCCGAGTTTACCAAGCTAATCGAGATGTGCGGCGCTATGGTCGTCGCCGACCGCTACTGCTTCGGCTCGCTGCCCGGCAGGGAGGAGATAGTCGTCAAAGAGGGCCAGCATCCGCTGGACGCGCTTGCAGAGCATTATATGTACACCAACGAGTGTCCCAGAGCGATGGGCACCGAGAATATTATAGACCGTAAGATGTATCTTTACGACCTTGCCAAGGAATACAAGGCCGACGGCATAATACTCCAGAACATGAAGTTCTGCGAATACTGGGGCTATGAGAGAGCCATAGCGGCCAAGTGGCTGGCAGAGGGGCTCAATGTTCCTTCGGCAATACCTACCTGCCAGATAGAGCGCGACTATGCAAACGCTGCGGTAGGCCAGCTCCGCACAAGATTCCAGGCCTTTGTAGAGTCTCTTGAGATCAAGAGAATCCAGGCAGAATAAGGAGGTTACAGCTATGTGGAAAAGAAAAGTAAGCATCAAAGAGCAGTACGGCACCCTTGAGCATTTCCTCAAAGGCGACGAGCCCTGCCATTACATAGGTCAGAGATACATCGAGGGTACGAACTTCTATGCCCGCCGTGAGTGGCGAGGCGTCAGGGATACTGCGTTTGCGTTTTATAAATGGCTCTGCACATGGGTGAAGATGGCTATTTTCGTTATGCATGACCCCATCCGCATCGCAAAGGCCTTCTGGAAATACCGCTGGCTCAGCGCATATCTTGCGGCGCCTATGATGGTCGACAAGTGGATAGAGGGCGACCGCGGCGAGGCTCTGCGCGCAGACCTTTACGCACTCGACTGCATGATCTCCGACTCGACCGATACGCTTTGGAAGTCCCTGCGCGCAGACCGAAAGCTCGGCGAGACCAAATGGTCCGACAAGACCGTTGCGTTTGACTACACGCTGCCAAAGCATATAATTTTCGGCTTCCCCGGATACTATGCGATCAATATGCAGCAGCACGCGGCGTTCATGCTGCCGCTCATGCGTAAGCAGCTCGGCTGCTACTATGTAGATCAGGCCGTCGCCTGCGGCATACCGGGCGATATGTGCACACTGCCTCTGGTCGAGGTAGGCGTTGCTGTTGACGGCGAGTATCCCGACATCGGCAACTGCTGGCTCACCACCAACAACCCCTGTGACGCGAACATGATGGATAACACCGCTATGTGGAGAGCACTTTCCAACAACGGCAAAAAGGCCGTGCACCCCTTCACCACGCCCCTCATGTATGACGATCCCACGACCAAGGAGCTCGGAGTTCATGAGATATATTCGGCTATAGAATTTCTCGAAAAGCAGTTCGGCGTGCCTTTTAACTGGGATGCGTTTATTAAGCATATTGAAGATACGAATGAGTTCAACCGTGGCTCCCTCAACCGCTGGGATATCTATGCCAACAGTGATAACGGCGCTCTCAACTCCGTCGTTCAGGGCCTGTTCCGCATCTACTTCTATCAGCAGGGCGGCACGAAGTACTTCAAGAAGGCTAATAAGAAGATCAATAAGGTCTTTGAAAAGTGTGTGCGCAAGAACATACATCCGTTCCCGCTTGCCCGTCACCGTGCACTGGCATGGTCATGCGGCTCAACCTATTACGCACATGGCGTTCAGTGGCTGTATAACTGCTGGGGTATCATGACGGTCATCAACATGGACTCCCTGACCGGCCACAATATTGTTGACACGGCCGACCGCGATACCATGATGAGCGACATTGCCGACTGGCACGCAAGAACGCCTATGCGCACCCACACCGTCGGCGGCAACCGCCACCTCATGCAGATGTGGGAGACTGCGGAGAAGTTCAACTGCGATACCATCATCATGTATGACGATATCGGCTGCAAGGGCATGGCCGGCGCACAGGGCCTGCTCGAGGAGGAATTCCACAAGCATCGCGATAAGTTCAAGATAATCTGGATGCCCCATTCCCTCATGGACTGCCGCATAGTGCCCACCAACGAAGCCCGCAAGACCGTCAACCAGTATATGCAGAGCGTTCTGCATGAAGAGCCCGTTGACCCGACCCTCGTTGACTTTGACGACGAGATGGGCTGGTAAAGAAAGGAGATAGCAGCATGAAAATAGTCGCTAAAGCAATGGGTATCGGAACGGCCACTCTGGCAGCGCTGTTTGCGGTATATTATTTCAATCTTGACATGAGGCTCATGCGCAGCGTAATAGTGCCCTTCCTTGATAAGCACTACGACAGCGTTAAGCGTGAGCATATAATCTGAGGAGGCGGAAATATGAGCTTCACGAACAAGAATATCACCCCGCGCGAGCTCTCCTATGAGGAAAAGCATAACAGGGAAAAGGGCATATATGACAGCTTTGCAAACTACCTTGTGTTCTGCCGGAGATGCAAGTATGTGGAAAAGACCAATATGTACATCATGCGCGCCGAGGCGTATATAGATGAGCTGCACGAGCGCGGAAAGGTCTGCCCGAAGTGCGGAGAAAACGAGTGGACGCTCGGCTATCCGTTAAATTCGATCACAGGCTTTGTAAAATTCTGATAAAGCGAACCATCCCCCGATATCCATTGGATATCGGGGGATTATTCTTTCCCCCGTTAAGTGCTGCCGGTAATCTGAGCTGAACACTTAACAGATGAAGAATTTACGATAAAACTGTAGAATAATAAACATATATCGCTATACTGTCGTTAAATTATACAAAGAAATTAACAATAAATATACAATTCAGAGAAAACGAATAAATATATTGAATCAAAATATCAAAAATGATAAAATGTTAACATGCAATATCCGGAAGGAACGGCAATAATATTAATTATGAAATGGGGGAGATCAACAATGAGAGACCTGATGTACCTGAACTACTTTGAGAACCTCCTGCAGGAGGCGAACAATGAGCTCATCGGTCAGGCAAAGAAAGACGGTAAGATCTGTGTTGCTTATGTCTGCGAAAACACACCGGAACCTCTTATGAATCTGGGCAATGCCTTCGGCATTCGCCTGCATGCGCCGAATACCGGTTCGATGGATATTGCTACATACTACATGACGAGCTTTCTTTGCGAAACGACAAGGGCACTGCTTGAGCGCGCCATAGAGGGCGGTTTCAACTTTGCCGACTGCGTCATCGCGCCCGACGGATGCACCATGATAAACCGCTGCGTGGAGAATATGGAGCTTCTCGGGACCATGGGTAAGGGGAACGAAAAGTTCTTCCACGAGTATATGGAAATTCCGCTCAAGGCCGACGACAACGGCGTGGAGCTGCTGATCCTGCAGTGCAAAAACCATATACTCAAGCCGCTGCACGAAAAATACGGCATTGACGTATCCGATGCGGCGATAAGAAAGGCGGTAGAGGAGCACAACCGTGTATGCCGGGTCATAACCGAGATCGGAAAGTTCCGCAAAGAGGAAAAACCGAGGATCACGGGCTATGAGTTTCATATCCTCACGCTGGCTACATATGTTATGCCGCAGTATCTAATCATTGATAAGCTTGAGGATACGCTCGAGGAGATCAAGACCCGCGAGCCGGACGATAAGAAATATCGCGCGCGTCTTGCCGTCGTCGGCTCCGAGGTCGATGACAGCGGCTTTATAAAGCTCATCGAGGAAACCGGCGCCTATGTCTGCGCCGACCGCTTCTGCTTCGGCTCACTGCCCGGCAGGATGGAGATTGAGCTCAATGACGAGGAGGATGCGCTCACTCAGGTATGCCGCCACTACGTCTATCACGGCGAGTGTCCGCGTATGTTCAATATGGAAAAGGTCTACGGCCGCAAGGCGTATGTCAACGACATAGCTACGGAATACGGCGCCGACGGCATAATCTACGAGCAGATCAAATTCTGCGATCCGTGGGCGTATGAAAAGCTGCTCGGCTCTACCATGCTGCGCGAGGATTATAACTTCCCGGTGCTTGCAGTTGACAGACCTTATAATATAAGCTCATCCGTCGGACAGATGCGCACCCGTGTGCAGGCATTCGTTGAAAGTATTGAGATAAAGAAGATACAGGGAGGTGCAAAAAAATGGCGTTTGCGGTAAACGACAAGAAACGCGTCGGAGAGAAGCAGCTGGGCGTTCTTTTTAACGAAGGCAAGGTACGTCGCCGCCGTGAGTGGCGCGGTATAAAAGATACGCTGTATGATTACGGAAGATGGCTCTATCTTTTGTCTATACTTGCGCGCGTCATTATAAAGCCCCGCAATGTCAAGGCGATGTTCCGGTACAGATGGTTTGCAAATTATCTGGCTGTACCGCACATGATGGACAAATTCACGATGGGACTGCGCGACGAGCCCCTGCGCATAGTCCACACCGCCATGGACTTTGTCGTAAAGGACGTTGCGACCTGCATAGATAACTCGATAAAGGGCGACCGCCGCACCGGCAACAACGTAAAGTATTCGGATAAATGCGTGCTGTGGGACGAAAACGCGATGACCGCGGCCATGATGGGCTTTCCGACCCTCAACTGCATACTGCGCGAGGTTCCGACGATGTTCTCGGCAAACCTTCTCAACCAGCACTCCGGCCTGCATTATCTCGACGTCGCTCAGCAGTTCGGCATTCCGGGCGACGTGTGCCCCATGCCAGAAGCGGAACTCGGCGTCTCCATTGATGACGACTTCCCGGTACTCGGCAAGTGCGCCGTGCAGGTAAATACGACCTGCGACGGCTCACTGATGGGCAACGGCCTTATCGCGAAGCGCCTTGAGCGGGAGTATGGCATACCGACCTTCCAGCTCGTCGCGCCCATGCGGCACACGGAGGAAGACGTTCAGAAGTATGCAGCGAATGATATAAAGAAAGCGATAGCATTTATCGAGGAGCAGACCGGCGAAAAGTGGGACTGGACGCATTACTTTGAGTGCGCAAAGCGCGTGAACCAGACCACCCGAAACCGTGTGGCGTGGCTCGAGATTAACAGCACTCCTTACCCGCAGTTTATCGGCGCGACCTTCTCTCTGTATAATGATACCAACTACATGGGCAACTGCGGAAGATTCCCGATCTTTGCCGAGATCGACAAGAAGATAATGAAGTACGTCACGCATGGCTATAAAAACAAGACGATGATGGCGCCCGAATACCGCCACAGATGCATAGTTTGGGGCGTGCAGCCTCAGTACATAATCGATATGCTCAACTGGATGGTCCACTGCTGGGGCGTGGTGCCGCTGACCGATATGCTTTCCATGGTTATAAGCGAGGAGATAGCGGAAGAGGATACTCCGGAAAACAGAGAGCAGGCCTACTACGACATGGCGTGGCTGACTATGAACATGATCATGCGCAACCACACCCACGGCGGCTATAAGGTGCTCGTCGATGAGCTGTGGGAGTACTGCGAGAAGATGAACGCCGACATGGTCATGATGTGGGAGCATATGTCCTGCAAGGCCCTGACCGGTATGCACGGCCAGTTTGAGGAGCAGGCCAGAGAGCGCGGCATAAACCTAGTCTGGGTCTGCCACGACCTTGCCGACCCGCGAGTTTTCCCACGTCAGGCGATACGCGACCAGTTCAATCAGTATATGCGCACGGTAATGCGGGAAGAGCCGCTGGATCCTACCATCGAGGTCCTGCCGGATAACAATGCATGGTAACAGATAAGGAGAACGGATATGTCAAAATTTAAAAAGCTGCCCCTTATGATGCTCGGCGGAGGCGCATCCTTCTTTGCCGTGACCTTCATCATATACTTCTTCAATCTCGATATGAAGTTCCTTTCAAGCTGCGTTGAGCCTATCCTGCTCTGGAACTACGACAGGATCCCGCGCAAGCAGTACATCTGAGCATAAAAACTCCTGTGGCCTTTGCCACAGGAGTTTTTGCTGTTATCAGTCGTCAAGCTCCTTGTCGAAGGTGAGAACTGCGCCGTTTGCAGCGTCGATGTCATAGCTGTATTCGTAGTTGCCGTATTTGAATTCAACCTCGTATACATATCTGCCGCCCTCGCGGTCAAGCTCGGCGTGGAGACGGCTGACCTGTGCCGCGGTGAGTCCGGCGTGGCCAAGAGCCGCGCTTTTGGCTTTTTCAGCGCCCACAACGTCGGTGCTGCTGCCGGACTGCGTACTGTCGGAGCCGACAGCAGAGCCGCCCTGCTGGATATTGCCGCCGTTGTCTATCTCAAACCAGATAACCTCGCCGCTTCGGGCGTCGATATCGTATTCATATTCGGCGCGGCCGCTGTTAAATTCAATTTCGTATACCATACGGCCGTATTCGTAATCAAGATCGATCTCGATTTCCTGCACGGCGTCACGGCTTAGACCTGCGTGGGTTAGGGCGGCGCTGAGTGCCGCGTCGTTTCCAATGTAGGATTTTTCGCTTGCCTGACCCTGAGCGCTGATGTTTGGAAGCTGCTTGCCGCCGGCGATGAGGTTGAGCTCATTTATGGTCAGGCCGACCAGCTCTTCAAAGTTGTGACGGCTGTCGCTGGCGACGATCTCGGTGATGAGCTTCGCCTTGCCGACGGTGATACCGTACTTATCCGCCTTCTCGACCAGATCGCTGTCGGCGTCGGATACGTTCTGGCTGAGAACGGAGCAGTCCTTGAGAAGCTTGTTGACGCTCTCGGTGAGCTTGGCCTGAAGCGTATCCGCGTCATAGCCGTCAACACCGGATACCGACAAAAGTATCGAGTTTGCCATGTCGTCCAGATAGCCGTGCTGCAGCATTGAGCCGATTATCGCGTTTACCGCGACCTCAAAGCCTGTGCCCTCAAGCTCCATGCCGTCGAGCACTTCGCGGCCGTCGTCGTTGAGACCGACAGCGGAGATGATTTTTTCGTTTTTATCAACACTGAGCTCGATGCTGGGGTTTACGTCGAATGAGACAACTGCGGCGAGGGTGCCGGAGCTGCCGCCCTGAAAATTCTTAGCCAGAAATATACCGGCAATGAGCAGTACGAACACCGCGGCGATCGCGGCAACGCTGCGAAGGGTGTTGTTCTTTTTCTTTTCCATGTAAATTACCTTTCCTTTCTGTTGGTCACAGGCGTCCATTATGCCGCCGAGGACGTCGGGAACCGCGTTGGAAACGGCAGATCTCAGAGTGTTTTCAATCTTATCATTGTTATTCATTTCATTCTGCCTCCATCGCAATCCGTAGCTTTTTTATGGCTCGTGAGTATTTCGAAAGAACTGTCGCAGTCGGAATATCGAGCATCCGCGCTATCTCGCGGTGCTTCATTCCCGCCACTGCGTGCAGCATGACGATCTGCTGCTGCTCGTCTGACAAGACCTTCATGGCTACCTGAAGGAGCATTCGCTCATCAGGGCTCACATTGGGAGACGAGGTAAGGTACCTGCCCCAATCCTCCTCGTCGAGATCAAGCTGTTTTCTGACGGCTCTCAGGCGCATTCTCGCAAGGTTTTTGGCTATGGTCATGATCCAAGCCATCGGCTTTCCCCGGGGAACGTAGCCGGCTGCGGCCGAGTATACGGCAATGTATGTGTCCTGAAGGACATCCTCAGCGTCTGCGGGGCTGTGAGATAAGCTGATTGCAAAGCCGTAGACAGCGGCTTTTGTGCGTTCGTACAGCTCGCCGAGCGCCTCCTTATCCTCCTTTGCGATACGAGCCAGCAGCGCTTCCAGCTCATATGCATCGTCTGCGCAGTATTTTGTTGGAGAGGTCGTCAGTGTGATCATCTTGCGCTCCGTCCTTTAGCATAGTGTGCATTTCTATGCTTCACCATATTAATGCACGGGAAGGTCGTTTTATTGCATGGAATTTGAAAAAATTTTAAAAAAGCTCGGTTTCCCCGCGGCATATCACGCAGGTCGGGCCGGTAAGGAGAATATCCCGCACCCCGTCCGCGTCAGCCGACAGGCTGATATACAAGTCGCCGCCGGGCATCTGCACGCGGACATTGCTGCCGGATACAAGACCTTTCAGAGTTGTAACGGCGGCTATGCTGCCGCTGCCGGTACCGCAGGCGAGGGTGAAATCCTCAACGCCGCGCTCAAAAGTGACGGCTTTGACGTGATCATGGCCGATAAGCTTAACAAAGCTCACATTGGCGCCCTTTGGGAAGGCCGTGTCAAAGCGCAGTGCGCGTCCCAGCTCACGCAGCTCATTTTCGGGTCTTTCGTCCCAATCGTCCATAATGACGACGGCGTGGGGTATTCCGGGGCTTCCAAGCTCGACATATGAGCAGTCGCAGCCGCAGGCCTGCCTGTGCAGGTCGATGACGCTTGGGTCGTTGAGCCTTATGCGGTACAGGCTTTCGGATATCCTCTCGCCGGTGACAGGACCGGCGGTGGTCTCAATATGCTGTATATCTCCTGCAAGCCCGTGCTCATAGCCATAGCGGGCGATGCATCTTGCGCCGTTGCCGCACATCTCGCCGAGGCTGCCGTCGGCATTGTAAAACAGCAGCTTGAAATCGCCGCCGTCAGTGGCTTTAGCAGTCAGCATAAGCCCGTCGGCGCCTATACCTGTCCTTCGGCTGCACAAGGTTCGCGCAAGCTCCGGTATGCGCTCAGTGTCTATGTGCTCTTCCAATGTATTTATAATAACGAAGTCGTTTCCGGCTCCATGCATTTTCGTGAATTTCATCCGTTAGCTCCATTATCTTATTAACAATTATAACATTAGCTAATAAAATATTATAGGATGTGCTTGAATTTGGTATCGGTATATAATATAATATATCATAATGAATACAAAATTTTTTCAGGAGTGTTAAAAATGACCGATTATAATGCATTATACGCACAAAAGCTTATCACCGCGCAGGCGCTTGCCGAGCAGGTACAGTCCGGCTGGCTTCTCGGTATGGACACCGGTCCTTCCCAGACCCCCGCAATCATGAGCGCCATCGCCGACAAGGTGAGAAACAGTGACATAAAGGGCGTTCAGGTGCAGACCCTGCTGGACATCTATCCCTTTGAATTCTACGCCGACGATTCCCTCGCAGGCAAGATGACCGGCTATTCCTGGTTTTCCTCCGGCGGTGCGCGCAAGGCGGTAAACGGCGGCTATGCCGATCTTTTCCCCACATACTACAGGGATATACCCCGCCATATCCGTGCCGAATACGAGTACGACGCTTTCTGCGTCGCCGTGTCTCCCATGGACAGCCACGGTTATTTCAGCCTTGCCCTCAACGGCTCCTACGCGGAAGCGATGATCGATAAGGCCAAGAGGATCTTTATCGAAGTAAATGAGAAGCAGCCCCGCTGTCTGTGCGGCACTCAGCTCCATATCTCTCAGGTGGACGCCATTGTTGAGAATACACACGAGCTGCCCGTTCTGCCTCCCGTGGTCCTGGATGAGACAAGCATCACCATCGGAAACCTTATCGCAGAGCAGATTCCCGACGGCGCCTGCATCCAGCTCGGCATCGGTGCGATACCGGACGCAACCGGTATGGCTCTGAAGGCAAAGAAGGATCTCGGCATCCACACCGAAATGTTTACCGACTCTATGGTCGAGCTTATCGAGTGCGGCGCAGTGAACAACTCCAGGAAGCAGATCCACCGCGGCAAGACGGTCACCACCTTTGCCTATGGCTCCAAGAGAATATATGATTTTATCGACGATAACCCCGCAGTTGAGGTTCTGCCTGTCGATTATGTCAATGACCCGGAGGTCATCTGCAGGAACGATAACATGATCTCGATTAACGCGGCGCTCGAAGTCGACTTCTTCGGTCAGGTCTGCGCCGAATCAGTCGGCACCAAGCATATGTCCGGCTCCGGCGGTCAGGTCGACTATGTGCGCGGCGCATGCCAGTCCAAGGGCGGTAAGAGCTTCATAGCCTTCACCTCCACGGCCAAGGGCGGCACAATCAGCAAGATAAAGCCTATTCTTACTCCGGGCGCTATCTGCACCACCAGCAAGAACGACGTCGACTACATCGTGACTGAGTATGGCATAGCTCATCTGCGCGGCAGAAGTCTCAGCGACCGTACCCGTCAGCTCATTGCCATTGCACATCCCGACTTCCGTGATGAGCTCACCTTTGAGGCGAAAAAGCGCGGTATACTTATTTGATATTACAGCATAACAAGACCGCCGGCAGCAAGCCGGCGGTCAATTTGTCAGACGACTCAGGATATAAGCCCGTACTGAAAGAGCCACGGCAGTGAACGGCTGGACGAATCCCCGCGGTGTTTTCACACATCAGATGTCTTTCACATATGGTGTACTGCTATCATTTTTGGAGGAAGCCATGCGTAACGACCATTATGTAGTTGAGTCCCTTGAGCTGCATCTGTTCTTCGGACGTATAATGAAAGAGCATGCCCTGTTTATACGTGGACTTCTCGATCCCTGCGAAGCCGAACTTATTAATACTGCGGATGAATCTGCCATGGAGTTTGCAGAGCTGCTGCACCAGTGCAACAGTGCTCAGGACCAAACTCTGACGGAAAAGTCGCTTGAAAAGACCGTCAAACTGAGAGACTTTAAAGCGGCCGGAGCAAAGGGCATACAGCAGTGCAGGATACGCTCGGTCATTCTGCCGCTGCTTGCCGACCACGTTCTTCGGGAAGCCAACCATTATATCCGCCTGCTGAGGTATTGAGCAATTAGCCGGACATTTCAAAGCAAGAAGCCATATCGGCTGCAGCAGCAAGGGCTTAAACGCCTTTGCAGCGGTTGGCAGCGCTGCTTAAAAAGGATGCGTCACAGAATCATCATTCTGCAACGCACCCTTTTTTATGTTATGCCTGTTCGCCGTCGTCTTCCGATTCCGGCTCGGGCCTGATCTCGAGAGCGACGAGCTTTTCAGTCAGAAGCTTGTAGAGGTTTGAGTATATTGCTGATTCCATAACAAGATTTTTTACGGGAATATCGTTGGTTACGCTCTCGTCAAAAATCGTCACAGAGGACTGCCTTACCTGCTCCGCGCAAAGCACGGATATGCTGCGATGGCGCAGAACAAAATCATTATATATCTCCTTTGCCGTATCATCCGGTATGTTCATGGGTATAATTCTGCTTACAACAGAAATGCTGAGACTCTGCTTGAGCGAGCATATTATGATAAGATACGCAAGGTGGATACGGGTGTATTTTTTCTTGACCGGAGCGGGCATGATCTTCATACGGACGTAATTGTTTATTGTGCTGGGTGTGATAACAGGCTCGCTTGCTTCGTCATGGGGCAGAAGATCGAGAAAACGCCCGACAAGCGAGATGACCTGATCCATGTACAGCTCAAAGTCCGGAAGCTCCTCCCAGGTCGGAAGATGAAAACCCGCGATGTATTTATCCCATCTGTACAGCTTTGCCGCAATGACTTCCTTATTGTAAATAACGATTACCCCCCGATCCGGTGATTGTTTATGACATTATATCACATTTATAATAGATAATACAAGCATATATAATGTTCATTATTATTTAACATAATAAATATTTACATAATAAGAAAAATGCGATAAAATAATAAACGATATTAGATGCGTCGGAGGTCAGCAAATGGCGTTAGAAATATTTACCGATTCGGCAGCCAACATACCGGGTGAAAAAGTTAAAACCCTTGATATCAACATCATACCGTGCAGCTATGAGCTGGGCGGCAAGATCGTTAGGTGTCCCACGGCGCCCGAGGATTTTGACGGGCGGCAGTTTTATGATTTGCTGCGCAGCAAAGCCGAAGTGCGGACGAGCATGACAAACACCCATGATTTTGAAGAGCATTTTGAAAAGGCGCTCAAAAAGGGAAACGATGTGCTGTATATAAGCATATCTTCTGGCATCAGCGGAACATATAATGCCTCGTGCATCGCTGCCGAGGAGCTGCGCGAAAAATACCCCGAGCGCAGGATCGAGACATTTGATTCTATGGGTGCAGGTCTCGGAATCGGTCTGCTGGTTATGCGAGCCGCAGACTACAGAGCTCAGGGGATGGACCTTGACCGGATACTAAGCAAGCTCAATTCAGACAGGTACGGTCTGTGCGAGTATTTCACGGTTGACGACCTGATGCACCTGCGCCGTGGCGGGCGCTTATCGGGAGTTGCCGCAGTAATGGGCACGGTGCTCAATATAAAGCCCTTGCTTCGCGGCGATGAAGAGGGGAAAATAGTTGCCTTTTCAAAGCTGCGCGGCAGAAAAAAGGCGATCGCCGCAATAGCAGAGGAATATAAGGCAAAGGTTAAGGACCCCGGCAATCAAACAGTTGCCATAAGCCACGGCGACTGTCTTGAGGACGCCGAGACACTTGCTGCGATGGTCAGAGAGATAGCGGAGCCCAAGGAGCTTATAATTTCAATGCACGAGCCGTTTACGGGGAGCCATGTCGGCCCGGGAATGCTCTCGCTGTTCTTCATCGGCAACGGAAGATAACAAAAGAGGTCACCCAACGGTGACCTCTTTTTGCATAAAATTATCGCTTATCAGTGGTGCTCGTTTGTGCCCTTGTCTCCGATGCCGAAATGCAGCTCCTTCATGCCCTCGACCTCGTCGCAGATATCCTTGAGCTGACATACGGAACAGTCGGTGGGAAGACCTTCCATAATATGAGTGAGAGTGCCGGTTATGGCGTCGGCCTTCTTTGCATTTTCCTGCAGCGCCTTGAAATCAATGCTGGGATCGGTGACGAAAATGACGGTGACGTTCAGGACGTTGGGATCCTTCTTGTACGCTTCGATGTAGCGGTTGCCGACCGCCTCGAAATTGATGCCTCTTTTGATGGCTTTTTTGGAAACGCGGATCTGCTCGCGGTGGCTCTCGGGAGACATACGTACCATATAGCCCTCGGGATAAACATGGTATTTGCAGAATTCGATATCCTTCAGCGCACGGTAAACTTCCTCGTCCTCACCCTCGAGAACGCCGACGCGGAGAAGAACGATACGGGCGAAGGGTACGTCCTTCTTGATCTCCTTGAGATCGGGGCCGTAAAGCATGATCTGGTCCTTGCTGACAAGCTCGGAGCTCGTGGTGGTGCAGATGTAGTTGGAAGAGCCGAGGCCGAGAGCGCCGAGCTCATATGCGGCGTCGCTCTGCAAAACCAGCTCTGCGGCTCCCAGGTCAGGCCATGCCTTAGCGGGCTTGTAATCCCAGACCTTGGCCTTGCCTTTTGAGAGGATTTCCTTGGTATTTCCTATAAGAGCGTTATAAAGTTCCATAATGAGTCTCCTTTACGCATTTGATTTTCTGATAATATTATATTTCATAAATCAATACTAAACTGTGGTAAATTCTACAGCTAAATACAAATGTTAATAAAATTACATATGTGTATATTAAAGCAGAAAACCTAACAAATTTAAAGAGTTTTTGCAAAATTACGACAAAAACGCAAAATTGACTAATAAAAAGTGCCGCCTGTTGGATTCAGGCGGCAGGATTTTTATGTATCCGTGTTTTTGATATCGCGGTTAAGGATGCGTATTTCCCCCGCGACAAGAATTGCGATGGTAGCTGACGCCAGAATATCTCCGACGGGGCCGGCGTACAGAAGACCCTCAATGCCCATAAAGTGCCCGAGAACAAATGCAGCGGGGAGGAAGTAGATGAGCTGACGGGTGAGGGTGCAGATCATGGCCTTCGTGGGCTTGCCGATAGACTGGAAGAATATGCCCGAGGGGATTATGAAGCCGGTAAGGAAGATAACCGAGAGGAAAATATGGAAGCATTTGAGCGCAAACTGGTTGTACAGTTCGCTTTCCTGGCCGAAGAGGTTGACTATTGACTGAGTGAAAAGCTGGAAGCAGGCCCAGCCGACGACGCCGACGGCAAGGCCGATGACGATCGTCTTCAGGTAAGTTTCCTTGACGCGCCTGAAGTTTCGGGCGCCGTAGTTGTAGCCGACGATGGGCTGGCTGCCGATGCCGAGACCCACCATAACGCTTATGATAATGGAGTTTACCTTCATGACGATGCCCTGAGCCGCAAGGGGGATATCCGGGCCGTAAATGCTCTCGGCGCCGTAGGTGACTATAAGATTATTCATGCATATGACAACGATAGTTGAGCCGAATTGGGTAAAGAAGCTCGAAATACCGAGGGGAAGGAAAGCAAAGACCGTCTTTGCGCGGAGTTTTGCGTACTCAAGCCTGAATTGAATGCCTTTGAGGCGCGGTATATATGCGATGGCGAGAATGAAGTTGAGCACCTGGCCGATGATGGTCGCCCATGCTGCGCCCGCCACGCCCCAATGGAGGCCAAGCACGAACCAGGCATCAAGAGCGATGTTTGTGATGCAGCCGGTTATGTTGCAGAGCATTGCGTAGCGGGGACTGCCCTGAGCGCGGATTATGCTGCTTACGGTCATGCTGACGCATACAAAGGGAATGCCGATAAGTGTGATCCTTGCATACTCGACCGCATATTCAAAGGTCTGCGCTGAGACGGTGTTTCCGCCGCAGAGCCTCAGAACGGGCTGAAGGAGAAGCTCCATGGACAGCGTTATAAACAGACCTGCCAGCAGTGATATAGCAATGCCGTTGCCCATGGTGAGGGCGGCTTCATCGTATCTGCGCTGCCCCAACTTCAGACTGAAATATGCGACGCAGCCGTCGGCGATCATAGTGCCTATAGCCATTGAGATAGTGACGAGAGGGAAGGTAAGGTTGGTAGCCGCGTTGCCCAGCATGCCGACGCCCTGACCTATGAATATCTGGTCTACGATGTTGTAGATGGAGTTTACGACCATCGCCGCAATGGCGGGCAGAGCAAATTTAAGCATAAGCTTGACGATGGGTTCTTTTTCAAACATCGCAAGCGAATTATCCTGATTCATTTTTGTTCACCTGACAGCATATTGATTCAAACGCTACAAATTATAGCATATGCAGTTATACTTGTAAATGTTTATAAAAAAAGCACAATATTTTTGTGCTAAGTGCCTAATAATCAGACTTCTTAGCCTGTATAAATACGTTTATGTATGCGCCGATAAGGATGATATACATACACCAGTACATCCACAGGAGAGAAATAATAATCGCGGCGAGGCTGCCATAGGTGGAATACCCGCCGCCGTAGACGATAAACAGAGAAAAAAGCCATGTAAACAAAAGCCACGCGCCAGCGGCGGCCGCGGCTCCGGGGATAAGCGCCGCAAAGCGCAGCTTCATGCCGGGCGCGCCGAGATATATGGCGAGAAAAACTGCCGCGATAACAACAAAAACTACGACGAAACGAAGCTTTATAAGCAGCTTCAGAGCCGGAGAGATACCCGGCAGCGTGGAGCTGAGGAACTGATATATCTCCTGCCCAAAGACCATAAGTGTGAGCAGTAGGAGCATGACGGCACTAATGCCGACCGTGTATATGCAGGCGGGCAGACTGCGGCGCCGAAAGGAGCTGTATGTCGGCGCCTCGGCGAT
>CALZAG010000011.1 GCA_945613045.1 uncultured Clostridia bacterium
GCATCAGAAGGTTGACCATCGTGGTCTTGCCGGCCCCCGTGTAGCCAACGATTGCCACCTTTTGTCCGGGCTTGATCTTTGCCGAGAAGTCGTTTATTACGGGCTTATCCTCCTCATAGCCGAAGCGGACATGGTCAAACTCCACCTCGCCCCTTATATTATCGAGCCTCGCTGTGCACATACTGTCATCAGACATTTCCTCCTCATTGAGGAAGCCGAACACGCGCTCACCCGCCGCCCCCGCCGACATAAGGCTGTTGGCGGCCTGGGATATCTGGGTTAGAGGGTTTGTAAACAGCTTTACATAGCTTATAAACGCAACTATCGTTCCGAACCGGATGGCCCCGCTCATTGTGAGCGCCGCGCCCACGACGCAGACGGCCACATAGCCGAAATTGCCGATGAAGCCCATAAACGGCTGCATGAGGCCGCCGAAAAACTGGGACTTCCACGAGCTGCTGTACAGATTTTCGTTTATCCTGCCGAACTCGTCCTTGGCCTGCTTCACAGCGCCGTAGACGCGCACGATATCATGTCCGGAATACATCTCCTCGATATGTCCGTTCATATCACCGAGATTTTTCTGCTGCTGCTGGAAATACTTGCGCGAGCGCTTTATGATGCTGAACATGAACACAAAGCCAAGCACGGAGGAGCCTATCGCGGTGAGGGCAAGACGGCCGCTCGTTGCAAACATTATTATCGTTACGCCGACAAACTGCACCACCGCCTGAACAAGGGTCGTTATGCTGGAGTTCAACGCGGAGCTTACGGTATCGACGTCGTTTGTGATGCGGCTGAGCACGTCGCCCACGCTCACCTTGTCGAAATACTTGAGCGGCATGCGATTGATCTTTTCGCTTATGCTGCTGCGCATATTCCAGGCAAGCTTCTGCATGACGGTTATCATCACATAGTTTGACGCACAGGTCACCAGACTCGCGCAGACATATATCGTAAGAACGATGATGATCGCCTTTATGATGGCACTCATGTCTATACCGGTGGCCAGACCGTCGCCGATGGTATTCGTAAGATCCGCCATTTTATCCGGCGCTATGAGGGTCAGCGCCGTTCCCGCAAGAGACAGTATCAGCGCCGCCACGATGGCCTTGTACCAGGGCTTGAGATATTTAAAAAGGTCTGCCATCGAGGATTTTACACTCTTGGGCTTTTCATCGGGAGCTCTGCCCGGGCCTCTCATTCCTTTCATATGGCAAGCTCCTCCTCGGAAAGCTGGCTCAGGGCGATCTGACGGTAGACCTCGCAGGACTTGAGCAGTTCCTTATGGGTGCCCATGCCCGCGATCCGTCCCTCGTCAAGTACGATTATCCTGTCAGCGCTCATTATAGTGCCGATACGCTGGGCGACGATGAGCTTGGTCTTTCCCTCGGTCTCGGACTTCAGAGCATCACGAAGCTGCCGGTCGGTCTTGAAGTCAAGCGCCGAGAAGGTATCGTCAAATATAAGTATCTCCGCGTCCCTGCAAAGGGCTCTGGCTATGGACAGGCGCTGCTTCTGGCCGCCGGAGAAATTTGTGCCGCCGCGTGCCACATAGGCGTCCGTCCCCTCCCCGAGCTCGGATACGAAGTCCGCCGAGCGGGAGATCTCGATGGCCCTGTCAAGCTTTTCCGGCTCGGCATTCGCGCCGAAAGCGACGTTCTCCGCGATAGTGCCGGAAAACATCACGGCCTTCTGGGACACATAGCTTATCTTGCCGTACAGCGTGTCAAGGTCATAATCCCTTACATTAACGCCGTCGACGAGCACTTCGCCCGCGCTCGCGTCGTAAAACCTCGGGATGAGGTTCACGAGCGTGGTCTTGCCGGAGCCCGTGGAGCCGATAAAGGCCACGGTCTCGCCCTTATTCGCCTTGAAGCTTATATCGCTGAGCACCTCGCCGCTGCCGCCGGGATAGGTGAAGCTCACGTTTTTGAACTCGACCTCGCCGCTTACCCCGCCCGCGTCCGTCAGTCTGCCGCTGACGACCTTAGGCTCCGTTTTAAGCACCTCGAGTATACGCTTTGCCGCTTCAAGGGCTCGGGGCAGAACTATGGCTACCATTACTATCATAAGGAAGGACATGATGACCTGCATAGCATAGGACATGAACACTATCATATCCGCGAAAATACCAACTCGCGCCGCAACGGACGCCGCCGACTCGACGGCGATCGAATTTATAAGCACTGCGCCTATCCAATATATGGACATACTCAGGCAGTTCATGCTGAGGCTCATGAAGGGACTGAGCAGGGTCATCGTGCGGTTGGCAAACAGCTGGTTTTCCAGAAGCTCGGTATTGGCCTTTCTGAATTTCTTCTCCTGATAGTCCTCCGCGTTGTAGGCTCTGACCACGCGGATGCCGGTAAGGTTTTCCCGCGCCGACTGGTTGAGAGCGTCCTGCAGCCACTGCACCCTGCGGAACTTCGGGAAGGTGAGCACTATCGCGATGCTCAGGATGATGATGAGCAGAGCGACGGTTATCGCCGTCGCGAGCGACCACTGCCATGCCTTGCCGGCTATCTTCATAACCGCCCATACCGCCATGGTGGGAGCCTTAATTACCACCTGCAGTGATATGACGATGAGCATCTGCACCTGTGTAACGTCATTCGTTGAGCGGGTAATAAGGCTCGCGGTGGAAAAGGCGTTTATCTCTTCAAGAGAAAAGCTCTCGACCTTGTTGAACATCTCGGCTCTGAGCCGCTTTGAATAGCTTGCCGCGATGCGCGCCGCAAGAAAGCAGACGGTTATAGAAGACGCGAGACTCCCCAGTGAGCACAGCAGCATCATGCCGCCGGCACTCCATATATCGCCCATGGCGCTCCCCGACGTCTCTACAAGCATCGTGATGCGCGACATGTAATCCGGCAGCTTAAGGTCGAGAAAAACCTGTGCGACGATAAACACAAGGCTTATCAGAAAATACAGCCATTCCTTCAGCTTTAAGTATCGGAAAAGTTTAATCATTTATCGCAACCGCTCTCCTCTTTTGCAGCTTCTGCGTCAAGCTTTGCCTGAATTATGCTCTGGGCAAGCTCCGCAGTCTCTCTCGTACTGTGGTTTTTGACAAAATCGGCATCTATAACTTCGAGTATGTCAATATAAACGTTCGTCTTTCTGAATGGGAAATTATGCTGCACATTTTCCGTATTTCTCACCGCGGTGCAGACGACCGGCACACCCGCCTTCTGGGCGATCTTGAAGGAGCCCGCGTGGAAGGGCTTGAGCTTTTCGCCCTTGGTCCTTGTCCCCTCCGGATATATAACGACGGAGGCATAGTCCTTATTAATATACTCCGTGGCCTGCTTCACGGTTTTGAGCGCCTCCCTGTTGTTCTCCCTGTCAAGGGACAGGCAGCCGCACTTATGCATGACCTTGCCGGCCACGGGGATCCTGTAGTTGCCGGGCTTTGAAACATACACGAGTTCCTCGTCCTGAAGAACTGCCGCCGTGGTTATGGGGTCAAAAAACGACCGGTGATTGCAGACCATGAGATAGCGGCTGTCCCCGGGCAGCTTCTCTCTGCCGCTGACCTTGACATCCATACGGCCGTAGAAGCATAGCATATTCGCCACCTCGCGCAGATGCCATTGCCAGAATTTACTCGGCTTCTCCTGCGGCTTGTCAAATCTGACGAAAGCCTCCGTGCCTGCAAGCATCAAAACCGCATACGCAAGATGCGCGGCGACAAAATATTCGGCAAAACGCAGCAGCATGAAGCCGGCAAGCTTCGCTCCGCCGTAGCCGTGATTTGCAAGAAGAGCATTCAAAACGGCACCGGCGGCACCGAGCGAGGCAAAGATCCTAAGCAGCATTTTCATTCTCCTTCTACATGTTCAAATGTACATATGTATTTATATATTTTATCACGACTTTCCGATTTTCCAATACGGCAAATTGAAAATCCGAAGTAATTTTCAGTTTGTTAACATCTTTGTACGCTTTGGTCAGCTCTTAATCTCATCGGCCGCAAAAAAATCATTTTTGTTTCCTTTTTCTGATTCTTTGTCTAAAAAACAGCTAACTCCGTCAATCAAATATCAATGTTTTTATTGCTGCAAGTGCATTTTTGTCTGTTTTGCACACCTTGGCGCAATAATTCTCCTATCTTTCGTAAAAAATGATAAATTTGTTGAATTTGACTGAAAGAGTCGGATTTTTTAATTGATTTTTCATCTCTGATAGTATAAAATACATAAACAGACTCTATGGCAAGTAATCAATGTATTAGGAGTGAATTTTTTATGGAATCTCTTATTTTCCTGGCGCCAGTGCTTGCGGTCGTCGCACTGCTGTTTGCTGTCTACAAGATAGCTTTCGTTTCAAAGCAGGACGCAGGTACAGACCGCATGAAGGAAATCGCCGCCTCCATCAACGAAGGCGCTAAGGCTTTCCTCTTTGCGGAGTACAAGATCCTAGCGATCTTCATCGTCGTTCTCTTCCTGGCTATCGGCCTGTTCCTTGGTGAGAACAGCTGGATCACCGCGGTATGCTTCCTCTGCGGCGCCTTGTTCTCCATCCTTGCCGGCTATGTCGGCATGAACGTCGCCACCAAGGCCAATGTCCGCACCGCCAACGCAGCGCGGACAAGCGGTATGAACAAGGCTCTTTCCGTCGCCTTCTCCGGCGGCTCGGTCATGGGCATGTGCGTCGTTGGTCTCGGTCTTCTGGGCGCCTCCGTTCTGTACATGATCATCGGCAAGCTCGGCGTTCTGTTCGGCTTCTCCCTCGGCGCAAGCTCCATCGCGCTGTTTGCCCGTGTCGGCGGCGGTATCTACACCAAGGCTGCTGACGTCGGCGCAGACCTTGTCGGCAAGGTCGAGGCGGGTATCCCCGAGGACGATCCCCGCAACCCCGCTGTCATCGCCGATAACGTCGGCGACAATGTCGGCGACGTTGCCGGTATGGGCGCTGACCTCTTTGAGAGCTATGTCGGCGCGATCATCTCTGCAATGACCCTCGGCGCAGTCGCATTCTCCGGCAGCAAGGGCGTTGTCTTCCCCCTCGTTATCGCCGCCTGCGGCATTCTCGCCTCCGTTATCGCCACCTTCTTTGTCCGCGGCTCCGAGGGCGCCAACCCCCATAAGGCGCTCAAGATGGGCTCCTATGTTTCCGCTCTTCTCGTTGTTATCGCCTCCGTCATTCTCAGCAAGGTGATGCTCGGCGGCTTCGGCGCGGCGATCGCTATCGTTTCCGGTCTTGTCGTCGGCCTCGTCATCGGCATCGTCACCGAGGTTTACACCTCCGGCGACTACAAGTTTGTCAAGAAGATCGCCCAGCAGTCCGAGACCGGCTCGGCCACGACCATCATCTCCGGCACCGCGGTCGGCATGATGTCCACCTGGATCCCCGTCGTCCTCATCTGCCTCGGCATTTTCCTCGCATACAGGTTTGCGGGCATATACGGCATTGCCCTCGCGGCAGTCGGTATGCTCTCCACCACCGGCATCACCGTAGCAGTTGACGCATACGGTCCCATCGCCGATAACGCAGGCGGCATCGCCGAGATGAGCGGTCTGGATCACTCCGTCCGCGAGATCACCGATAAGCTCGACGCTGTCGGCAACACCACCGCGGCAATGGGCAAGGGCTTTGCAATCGGCTCCGCTGCTCTGACCGCTCTGGCTCTGTTCGTATCCTTTACTCAGGCCACCGGCCTTACCGCCGACTCCGTCGCCCTGACAAACCCCAACGTAGTTATCGGCCTGCTCATCGGCGGCATGCTTCCCTTCGTCTTCTCCGCCATGACCATGGACTCCGTTTCCAAGGCTGCTTACAGCATGATCGAAGAAGTCCGCCGTCAGTTCCGTGAGATCCCCGGCGTTATGGAAGGCACCACCAAGCCCGACTACAAGACCTGCGTTGCCATCTCCACCACCTCCGCTCTGAAGGAGATGCTCGTTCCCGGTATCATGGCCGTTGTTGTTCCCCTGCTGGTCGGTATCGTTCTCGGTTCCACCGCGCTCGCCGGCCTGCTCGCAGGCTCTCTTGTTTCCGGCGTTATGCTGGCAATGTTCATGTCCAACGCGGGCGGCGCATGGGATAACGCAAAGAAGTACATTGAGGAAGGCAATCACGGCGGCAAGGGCTCCGAGGCTCATAAGGCTGCCGTCGTCGGCGACACCGTCGGCGACCCCTTCAAGGATACCTCCGGTCCTTCCATCAACATCCTCATCAAGCTCATGACCGTTGTTTCCACCGTTTTCGCAGCTATCTTCAGCATGAACGGTCTCTTCTGATAACTGAATAATCTCAGGCCCCGGGAGCATATGCTTCCGGGGCTTCGGTTTTGTTTAACACTTTTATCACACTTTATTAACAAAATTACCGTCGGTTCGGTGTATAATGCTGTTTACATATGGATGTACGTTCTGATGATGCGCCGGCTTGACATATGGTTTATAATTATATGGTAAGCTTCCACGCCCTACGAAATGGAGATCATTATGCTAAAGAAAAGAATCAAACCCATACTGGCGTTTGCTCTGGCAGTTATCATGACGATGAGCGCCATGCTCTACGTTATGCCCTCCTCCGCTCTCGCCGTTACACAGTCGGAGATCGATTCTCTGCAGTCGCAGAAGAATGCCCTCAAGGACCAGAAGAGTGATATTCAGGCGACGATTAATTCTCTGCAGGGTCAGCAGAATGCTCAGATCGAGCTTAAAAACGCCCTTGACGAGAAAAACGCCATCACTGTCAAGCAGATACTAAACCTCAACGAGCAGATCGAGCTGCACACCGAGCTGATCGCCCAGAAGACCGAGGAGGTCGAGGAGGCTCAGAAGGTCGCCGACGAGCAGCTCGAGAAATACAAGGTGCGCGTGCGCGCCATGGAGGAGAGCGGACGTTACAGCTATATCGAAGTTCTCTTTGGTGCAAACAGCATCGGCGAATTTCTCAGCCTTATCGACGACATCGGCGATATAATGCGCAGTGACAAGGAACTTGAAAACTCCTACCGCGAGGCCGTTGCCGACCTCAAGGCGGTCAAGGCCGAGTATGAAGAGGCCAAAGCCGAGATGGAAAGCAGCAAGCAGGAGCTTGAGGCTCTGAAGGTTCAGCAGGAAAAGGATATCGCTGAAGCCGCCGCGGTCATCTCCTCGCTGCAGAGTGACATCAGCTCCAACTCCGCGTTCCTCTCTCAGCTTTCTGCGCAGGAAAAAGCCCTTCAGGACGAGATCAATAAGAAGGTCGATGAGCTTAACGCGCAGCAGAAGCCCAGCAGCGGAGGCAGCAGCGGAGGCAGCGCCGTCGGTACCGGCAGTCTTGTGTGGCCAAGCTACTGCACTTACATATCCAGCCGTCAGGGTCCCCGCATCCACCCCATAACAGGCGAATATAAAAACCACGGCGGCACTGATATCGCCGCAAGCTACGGCACCGCCATCTGGGCAGCCGACTCCGGCACCGTCGTCCGTTCCTCAGACGGTTGGAACGGCGGCTGGGGCAACTACGTCATGATCGACCACGGCAACGGTATGCAGACCCTTTATGCTCACATGAGCTCCCGCGCGGTCTCCGTCGGACAGACGGTCTCCCGTGGACAGGTCATTGGCTACGTCGGCTCGACCGGTATGTCGACAGGTCCTCACCTGCACTTTGAGATGTATGTCAACGGCTCGAGGATCGATCCGGAGACCCGTTACCCCGGAATGAGCTTCACCTACTCGCCCACCGCCTGAGCTTATAATAGAAATATAAAAACGCAGAGGTTTTTCCTCTGCGTTTTTCGCTTGTCAGGGGTGCGGCTTGTTCTCGCGGTAGGCCGCCATTATGTCCTTGAATATTTCGCCGTTGGAGGGCGGAGTCCAGGTGATGGCATTGGCTCCCGCCTCGATCGTTCTGACGATGCTCTCGTCAGTGGGGCCGCCGGTGGCTATGATAGGCACATCGGGATGGCTCTGCCTTATCTTGCGCACGATATCTGGGGTCTCGGCCGCTGCGGAAACATTGAATATATCCGCTCCCGCCGCGAGCCGCGCCTCGATATCGGTATCGCTGCGCGCGACCGTCATGACAACGGGGATATCCACGATGTTATGTACATGCTCGAGCACCTCGTTAGAAGTAGGCGCGTTGAGCACGACGCCCGTCGCACCCTGCATCTCTGCGAACATCGCAAGGTTTACGGCTCTCTGCCCCTGCGTGAGCCCGCCGCCGACCCCTGCAAATACCGGGATGTCGGCCGCCAACATGAGCGCCTGCGTGATAACGGGCTGCGGCGTAAACGGATACACCGCGATGATAGCATCCGCATTGACGTTTCTTATGATGCACAGATCCGTCGAAAACACAAGCGATTTGATACGCTTACCGAACACCAGTATGCCGCTGGCCTTGTAGATACACTCCGGCACCCTAAGCGCGAACTTGCGGAGAGTACCGTCGACCGGAGTCGGCCTTTTCTTTGCCAAAGATACTTCCTCATGCATAGTCTTCACACTCCAATATTCTTTTAAATATTTCCGTTCCTGTGAGCAGCACATCCTCGTCAAAATCGAATCGGCTGCTGTGAAGAGGCTCGCCGCCTCTGCCTCCGTTGATTCCGAGGAACATGAACAGCCCCTCGACCTCCTGCTGATACTCCGCGAAGTCCTCGGCCGCCATTACCGGCTCGACCAGCACGGCATCCTCCATGGAATCGAGCACAGTATAAAACTTCTCTACCAGCGGCCGCGGATTTGCGACAAAAGGATAGTGAACTATGGTCTCCAGAGATATGCTCGCGCCCGTCGCCAGCTCGAGTCCCTTGAGAAGAGCTTTTATCTGCTGCATGAGCTTTTCGAAAAGCTCGTTGCTGAACACGCGCAGCGTTCCGCTCATGACGACCTCTTCGGCTATGACATTGTGAGCCGTACCGCCGTGTATCTTCCCGAGGGTAAGCAGGGCGTCCTGATGAGGGTCGACGTCGCGTGTTATTATCGACTGTATCATGGTTATAAGCTCAGCCGCGACGACTATCGCGTCAACGCCCATCTGAGGCGTGGACGCGTGGGCGCTCTTGCCCTGAACCTTTATCTCAAAATCGCTGGTTTGCGCCATAAGGTGATCCCAGCGTATGCCGATCTTTCCCTTCGGCACCGTCGGCCAGAGATGCAGACCGTAGATGCGGTCGACCTTTGGCTCTGTGAGCGCACCTTCATTTATCATGCGCCTTGCGCCGGCCCAGCCTTCCTCGCCGGGCTGGAAAATAAGCACCACATTGCACTTGAGCATATCCCTGTTTTCGGATATCCATTTTGCCAGCAGCAGTAATATTGTCATGTGGCCGTCGTGCCCGCAGCCGTGCATCACGCCTCTGCTGCGTGAGCGGAAGCGCAGCTTGTTCTCCTCATGGTTGCGCATTCCGTCCATGTCCGCGCGAAACGCAATGGTCTTTCCGGCATTCTTCGCATAAAAAACAGCCTTGAGCCCCGTCTCGGCAAGAGTCTTGAGCTCATCCGGGCCGCATCGGCTCAGCAGCGCCTCAACATACTCGTGAGTTTTGTGCAGCTCAAAGCCTATCTCGGGTATACGGTGCAGATCGCGCCTTATCTTTACGCAATCGTCCTTCATATTCAATATCTGTTCACTAAGCTGCATCCTTATCCTCCGGGATCATTGATTTTTGCTCCAAATAGTTATGGAGGTCACATTATCCTCCACCCGCGCATCCTTCTTCATTTTCAGAAGCTTATACGCGATATATACCTCTCCGGCGGCGCCGGCGAGGTTGATTATTTGTATTATGTAAACCTGCCAGAATAATCTTGCGGGAAGCATCAGCATCAGCAGCAGGAGGAGCGCTCCCGGCGCCAAAACAGGCGCGAAGCTGATCTTCAGATACTCTTTAACGGACAGACAGCGTGCCGGCGCGGTAAAAACGCAGGGCTTTTCGCGCACAGCCTGAGCCTTCTTGCCGGTCACCTTTTCTATCATGAGGCGGCGGATATACTCATTCAGGAAGAAATATACCCCCATGCCGGCAAGCAGGAGGACAAAGCGGAGCAGCAGCCTCCACACTCCGGCCGCATCGTAAAACCGTGTGACCGGCTCATACAAACAGCCGAGCAGCGTAAGCGCCGCTGCAGCGGCCAGAGCCGCACCGTTTATACTAAGCCGCAGTTTTTTATCTGCCCTAAGGTCGATCGTTTCTTTGTCATTGAAGCCCTCCGGCTTGCATTTTTGGGTCGACATCCGCTCACCTCATTTCCGGCAGCGGTATGCTTTTGTCGAGCAGCACCTTGCCGAAGCACATAAGTGTTATCCCGGAGGACGCCTTGATCTCCACATCCGCGTCGCTCCGGCTGCGGTTGGCGGAGAACAGATATACATTGCCGGCATAGTCCTGGCAATACTGCTTGCATTTCATATCTCCGTCCACGAAGAACAGCCCCACGTCGCCGTCATGGATGATGGCTCCGCGCTTGCACAGGGCGATGCTTCCGTCCTGTATATACGGTTCCATACTGTCGCCGGCAATGCGCACGGCGAAGTCGGCCGCGCTGCTTTGGCTGACGGAATAGTCCTCATAATCGTCTCCGAGAGCGGGCGAGGCGTAGCCCGCCGCCGCTGGGGTCAGGTACAGTGGGATTATCTTTGTATCCCCGCTCGGTTCGGCCTGGGCCTCTCCTGAGCGGTCAAGCTCGTGGTCTATCACTATATCCACAAGCTTCCTGCCGTGGTCGGTGAGCCGCCTGTACTTGCCTATGAGCTGCCACTCCTTCAGGTCCGGCATATTCGGCAGCGGTATATCCTCGCACATACGCTCCACCGGCACGCCCAGCTCCGCGCATATATGCACCATCAGGTCAAAGTCAACCTTCTGATTATCCCGCTTTACCATGCTGTAAAGCGTCTGCGGCGGAACATTCAGCCTGCGCGCAATCTCGCTTATGCTCATGCCCTGCTCGGAAAGTATCTTTTTCAAAGTCGAACCTCTCATGGCGCACCTCCGCAATTATATACAAAGCATATCATTATAAGTCTATTATGTCAAGGAATAAATATTTCTTAACAAATTATGTGGATGCGGATTTGACATATGCACATCAAGGGTGTATCATGCACATATGAACATTCTTTCATATATCGGGGGGGAAACTTATGGACGACTTCATCTGCGCTGAGGAAAAAGTTCACGATAAGCTCGTAGAGGACGTGGACTGCAGTATGCCGGACGAGGCTGTGCTGTGCGAGCTTTCGGAGTTTTTCCGCGTATTCGGCGATTCCACGAGGATACGCATACTCTATGCGCTCTCGCGCTCGGAGATGTGCGTATGCGACCTTTCCAAGCTTCTGGGCGTCTCCCAGTCGGCAATTTCCCATCAGCTCCAGCTCCTGCGCTCAAGCAGGCTGGTCAAATACCGGCGGGAGGGCAAAACCGTCTTTTACTCTCTTGACGATGAGCACATATTCTCTATCATAAATATAGGCCTTGAGCATTTGGAGGAATAATGATGCACGGACATGAACATCATCACGAAAAAGAACATTGCTGCGGCTGCGACCACGCCCACGACCACGGCGGAATAAGGCGGGATATTCTGATTATTGCCATATCCGCCGTGCTGCTTGCCGCGGTATGGATCATAACGGAAAAAGTCTCCGGTATGAAGAGCTGGCTTATTTTGCTGCTTTTCCTTGTGCCGTACCTCATCGCCGGCTTCGAGACTCTTAAGGAGGCCGCTGAAAAGCTCCTGCGCGGCAGGCTGCTTGAGGAGGACTTTCTCATGGCTATCGCCTCCATCGGCGCTATCTGCGTGGGCGAATACCCCGAGGCCGTTGCCGTCATGCTCTTTTACCGCATCGGAGAGTGCTTCGAGCGCTATGCCGTGGGCAGGAGCCGCAGCTCAATAGCCGAGCTTATGGACATCCGCCCCGACTACGCCTGCATCGAGCAGGGCGGTGAGCTCAAGCACGTTGACCCCGCGAAGGTACGGCTCGGCACTGTCATCACCGTGAGCCCCGGCGAGCGCATACCGCTTGACGGCGTCGTCATGGACGGCAGCAGCACAATTGACACCTCCGCCCTCACCGGCGAGTCCATGCCCCGGGAGGTCGGCGTCGGCCAGAGCGTCATATCCGGCTGCGTTAACCTCACCGGCGTTTTAAAAGTCAGAGTCACGAGCTCCTTCAAGGAGTCCACTGTCTCCAAGGTGCTTGAGCTCGTGGAGCATTCCGCCTCGCGCAAATCCAGACAGGAGGCGCTCATCACACGCTTTGCAAGGATATACACCCCCGTGGTGGTCGGACTTGCGGTCGTCCTCGCCGTCGTTCCCTCCATTATTACCGGAGAGTGGATGGAATGGATACGCAGAGCGCTCACTTTCCTTGTCGTATCCTGTCCCTGCGCGCTTGTCGTGTCCGTGCCGCTGACCTTCTTCGGCGGGCTGGGCGGCGCCTCGCGCCACGGCATTCTCATAAAGGGCTCGAACTATCTTGAGGCTCTCGCCCAGGCCTCCACCGTCGTGATGGATAAGACCGGCACCGTTACCGAGGGCAGCTTCTCCGTTACCGGCGTTGAGCCCATCGGAATAAGCAGCGCCGATCTCATAACCCTTGCCGCGGCAGCCGAGAGCTATTCAAACCACCCCATCGCCTATTCCCTGCGCCGCGCATGCCAGCAGATGCCCGACAGCAAGCTCATAACCAATGTGCGCGAGATCCCGGGGCGCGGCGTTGAAGCAAACGTCTGCGGCCGCAGGGTGCTCGTCGGCAACGCGGCCCTTATGACCTCAAACGGTATTAAGCCCCGCAGCACCGATCACCACAATTCCGTTGTCCATGTGGCGGCAGACGGCATTTACGGCGGCTACATCATCATCGACGACCGTGTTAAGGAGGGCGCAAAGGAGGCCGTCGAGGAGCTTTACGAGCTTGGAATTGAGAAGACCGTCATGCTCACAGGCGACACCGACGCCACCGGCCGCGCCGTGGGCAATGCCCTCGGCGTGAACGACGTAATGACAGAGCTCCTGCCCGGCGACAAGGTGACCGCCGTCGAGGAGCTGCTGCGCGGTAAGCACACCGGCACGCTTGTGTTCGTCGGCGACGGCGTGAACGACGCGCCAGTGCTCGCCCGCTCCGACGTGGGCGTCGCCATGGGCGTTCTCGGCTCCGACGCCGCCATCGAGGCCGCCGACGTCGTTCTCATGGACGACGATATCCGCAAGCTTCCGCTGGCGCTCAGAATATGCAAGCGCACAGTCAGGATAGCGAAGCAAAATATATGGTTTTCTTTGGCCGTGAAATTTGTTATAATGCTTCTGGGCGCTCTGGGCATTGTCGGCATGGGCGTTGCCGTGTTCGGCGACGTGGGTGTGCTCATTCTCGCCATCCTCAACGCTTCGAGAGCCCTTATCAGCAAATGACCGGCAGGCATTCATATGAACACTTACGATTTTGACAAGACCATATTTTATCCCGACTCCTCCGTGACCTTTGTGAAGTGGTACATGAGGCGTCACCCCCTCGTCTTTCTGTGCTGGGCTCCGCGCACCGCGATTTTTGCACTGCTGTACCTGCTAAGGCTCGTATCCAAGGAACGGCTAAAGGAGAACATTTTCCGCTTTGTGCGAAAGGAGTCCGACCTTGACGCGGTGCTTGAGGAATACTGGGACGAGCACGAATCGTGGATAGCCCCCTGGTATCTCAAACAGCGGCGGGACGATGATCTTGTCATCTCCGCCTCTCCGGAGTTTGTCGTAAAGCCCATGACCGACAGGCTGGGCATAGCTCTCATGGCAACACCGATGGATAAGAAAACGGGAAAGATCATAGGCGCCAACTGCTACGGCGCGGAAAAGGTCCGCCGGTTTTATGAGGCCTTTCCCGACGGAAAAACCGAGGAGTTTTATTCCGACTCGCTTTCCGACGCACCCATGGCGGGGATAGCCGACAAGGCATTTCTCATCGTTGACAAAGGCCGGACTCCGATACCCTGGCCGGATAAAAAATAATGAAAATTCCGACTCAGCAAATGCTGAGCCGGAATTTTTATATCAGGCCGCGTGTCTTTATATAGTCCATGATGACTTTAACTGTGCCCTCAACGCCCAGGCGGGAGCTGTTTATGCACAGGTCGTAATTCTGCGCATCGCCCCAGACCTGATCGCTGTAGTATTTATAGAAGCTTGAGCGGTCCTTATCGACTTCCTTTATCTTCTTCCTCGCGGTCGCCACATCGAGGCCCTGCCTGCGTTCAAGGCACTTCAGGCGCTCATCCATATCGCCTAAAATGAACACGCTGACAAGATCGCTGCGGTCTCTGAGGATGTAGTCCGCACAGCGTCCTACGAAGATGCAGTCGCCTTTTGAGGCGATCTCGCGTATGGCGTCAAACTGAGCCGACACCACCTGCATATTGAGCCGGAAATTTTCATTCAGCCCATAGCCGCCCGCATGGAGCATGAACGCGCTCATCCGCTTTTCGTCATAGGCGTTTATGAGGTCGCGGCTGAAATCGGAATGCTTTGCCGCCTCGTCAACGATCTCCTTATCGTAGCACTTGATTCCAAGCTCCCGTGCCAGGAGCCGCGCGATCTCCCTGCCGCCCGAGCCGTGCTGTCTGCCGATGGATATTATCATAATACCGCCTCCGTGGCTTTTTTATAATTATACTCCGGAGCCGGCAAAAATTCAACGCATGTACAAAATTTTAAATCATAGGCTTGTAGCATAGGGAGATCGGGCGTCTGCCCCGCGGCAGGGCAAAACCGGAAAGCCCGCCTCCCCGCGGCAGGATGATCAAACGAAAACGTCTTATTATGAATACCGCGCTGCTGACGGGCTCATCCCTCCTGATGAGCCTTATTTCCATGGCCTTTCAGGTATGGCTGGCCGGACGCATCGGCTCGGCGGGGATCGGCCTTTATCAGCTCGTTGTCTCCGTATCCTTTCTGTGCACGACCTTCGCCATATCCGGCATCCGCTTTGCCGCAACGAGGCTCGTATCCGAGGAGATAGGTCACGAGCGCGGCTGGGGCATAACCGCCGCAATGCGGCGCTGCTTTGCATACAGCCTGCTGTTCGGCACGGCGGCGCTGCTCATTCTGCGTCAGTGCGCCGAGCCCATAGGTTTTCTGTGGATAGGCGACGCGAGGACGGTGCAGTCGCTCAGGATCATGGCTTACGCCATGCCGATGGTGTCACTCAGCTCGGTCATGAGCGGATACTTCACCGCCTGCGGCAGGGTCTGGAAGCCCACCCTGGTGCACATCCTTGAGCAGCTCATAACCATTGCTCTGGTAGCGTTTTTCCTCACGCACTCGCCGGCAGGTGATATTGAAAAAAACTGCTCCGCCGTCATGCTGGGAACAGTCTGCGGCGACGCTGTCTCGCTTGTTCTGATGCTGCTTTTCTATGTGACCGACCGAAGCGCCCACAGCGGCTCGGGAAAGCAGAAGCTGCGTCTTACCTCCCGAATGCTGAAAATTGCACTGCCGCTTGCCTTTTCCGCCTATGCGCGCTCCGCCCTTTCCACGCTTGAGCATCTGCTCGTACCGCGCGGGCTTAAAGCCGCAGGTTTTTCCGCCGACCGCGCTCTGTCCGGCTACGGCACCATTCAGGGCATGGTAATGCCCATAATCTCCTTCCCCGCCTGCTTTCTCATGGCGCTGGCAGAGCTCATAATCCCCGAGCTGACCGAGGCGCAGGTACAGGGGCGGCAGGAGGAGATATCAAAAACCGTCAGCAGCCTGATAAAAAAGGGCTTCGGCTATTCGCTTGCCGTCGCCCTTGTGATATTCATTTTTGCAGACCGCCTCGGCATAGCCGTTTATTCCTCGCCGGACGCGGGACATTTTCTGCGGCTGCTCGCGCCGCTGATCCCCATAATGTACACCGATATGCTATGCGACGGCTGCCTGAAGGGACTGGGCCAGCAATTATGGAGCATGGGAATAAACATCCTCGATGCGCTGCTCGGCGTTATCCTTGTATGGACTCTGCTGCCGGCCTACGCCCTTTCGGCATACATCGTCATCATATATTTCAACGAGTGCCTGAATTTCGCTCTGAGCATATTCCGGCTCGGCAAGGTCACCAAGCTCAGGCTTCTTTCTTAGTGCTCTTGCTCGCAAGCCGCTGATCGCCCTTGTGCATCAGGGGCGAAACGCGCTTATAAAGCAGCATCGTGAGCGCCGTTATTATAGCGCCCTTGAGCAGATTAAACGGCACGACCGCAAACAGAACGAGGGTGGATACGCTGTTTATGCTCGAGTTTATGTCGTTGCCCATCTGGATTATTGCCTCAAGTGGCATGCCGAAAAGCTGGGCAAAGGTCGGCAGAAGATACACTGCGTTGAACAGGCTGCCGAAAACGGTCATGACCAGGGTGCCGACTACCATGCCGATAAGAGCGCTCTTTTTGCTCTTTTTCATATGATAAATGCAGGAAGCGGGAAGCACGAAGGCACAGCCTACGACGAAGTTTGCAAAGTCGCCCACAAAGGCCGTGCTTGTACCCTTGAGCACGAGCTTGACTATGATCTTTAGGAGCTCCGCGACTACGCCCGCAACCGGTCCGAGATAGAAGGTGCAGATCATGACCGGGATCTCGCTCAGGTCGATCTCATAGAAGCTGGGCGCGAAAAACAGGGGGATCTCAATGAACATCAGGACGCCCGCCATCGCGGAGAAAATTGCGGTGTAGGACAGGAAATGCGTGCTGCCGAGTTTTTTCCGCTGCTTCATCACGCAGCGCTCAAACAGCAGTGCCAGCAGGAACAGTCCGGCAAATATGCCGAGACATTCAAGTACAAAAGTCAGATTTTCACCTATCTGTGAGATAAGCTTTCCCATGGTTTTTACCTCCGAAATAAAAAAATCACCCGAAAGAAAATATCTTTCAGGCGACGCAAAAAACAACTGCGTACATCTTCTTCCATCCAGACTATACTGTCGGTCCCGGAATCGCACCGGATCATGCCTTTCGGCTCGCGGACTTTACCGCCGGTCGGGAAATTCACCCTGCCCTGAAGATACTTCATTATTCGGTTGTGGCTATATTATAGCTCCATATTTCCAAATGTCAATAGCTCTTTGACATTTTTATGTATCAGGCATATAATCAAAGCAAAGAGGTGACGGCTGATGGAATTCGGCAAAAGCTGCTGCTTTTCGGGACACAGGCCCGCAAAGCTGCCGTGGAAATATGACGAACGCGACCCGAGATGCATCGAGTTCAAGGACAGGCTCTTCTCCGTTATCGGAGCCGTGTATGACTCGGGCATCAGCCATTTCATCTGCGGCATGGCGCTTGGCTGCGACATCTACTGCGCGGAGGCCGTAATAAAGCTGAAGGAAATGCACGGCGACATTACCCTTGAGGCGGCGATACCCTACAGCGGGCAGGCGGATAATTGGGGAGAATATAACCGCCGGCGCTATGAGCGAATTCTCTCCCTTTGCGACAAGACGACAGTTATTCAGGAATCCTACTCCCCCTCCTGCATGATGCGCCGCAACCGCTACATGGTCGACCGCTCAAACGTGCTCGTCGCCTGCTATGACGGCAAGCCCGGCGGAACATGGAACACAATACGCTACGCGATGGATAAGGACGTCGAGGTCATCCAGCTTCCGACGGAATAAAAACAGGCAGCAAAGCTGTGATATGAAAAACATCGTAGGGGTGAGCAATGCTCGCCCCTGCATCCGTTTAGTTAATATCACGCTTAAACGCCTGTTTTTTATTTCATCAGGTATTCAAAAAGATCGTCCGGCGTTTCGGCGATATACACCGCGCCGTACTCCTCAAGCTCGCCAGCCTCGGCATAGCCGAAGCGCACGCCTACGCAGTCAAGGCCGCATTTTTTCGCGCCGATGACGTCATACTTGCGGTCGCCCACCATGATCGCCTGAGCTGCGCTTATGCCGAGCTTCCCGAGCGCATATTCGATGACCTCCCACTTTTTGCTGCGGCTGCCGTCAAGCGTTGCTCCGCAGATGAGGTCAAAATCCTCCGTCATCCCGTATTCACCGAGGATCTTAACTGCAAGGTGCTCGGGCTTACTGGTGGCGACGGCAAGCGTTTTCCCCGCGGCCTTGAGCTTGAGAAGCATTTCGTGCATCCCCTCAAAAGGTCTGCACTCGGCCCAGCCTATGGGTGCATACCGTTCACGATAATACCCCGTGGCTTTTTTTGCCTCCTCTTCGCTCATGCCGTATTTGAGGGCGAACATCTCCGCAAGCGGAGGTCCGGCAAAACACATGAGCTCATCAAGCTCCGACTTTATACCCATTTTACTGAGCGCGTACTGAACGCATTTTGTTATTCCCTCGGCCGTGTCAAACACAGTGCCGTCAAAATCAAATAAAACATAATCTTTCATTTAAACACCTCAGCACATAGACTAACATCCCATCACTTTTTTGTCAATCGCGGCATAAAATATGCCGAGGTGAGGCAATTTGAGTGTAAGCTATTTTCTCGGCGCGAACTCCTGTCAGGGCTTTTATTCCCTGTACGAGGAGTTCTGCAGCGCGGAGGGAGATTATCTTCATCTGATAAAAGCGGGCCCCGGCGGCGGCAAATCCGGCTTCATGCGCAGGATAGCAAAGGCGGCGGAGGACAGAGGTCTGGAGGTTGAATATCTTATCTGCTCGGGAGACCCCGACTCGCTTGACG
>CALZAG010000012.1 GCA_945613045.1 uncultured Clostridia bacterium
GTCCGGCTCGACGAAATAATGAATGTATCCTTATCATGTAATAAGATTTTACATACAGTCCGACTTGTCTTTTGAGACTTCTTTCTGCCGGACTTGTTCGTCTGGTTCTATTATGTGCCTTGATCATGCCTTTAATCATGGTAATATCTCTCTGCAAATGTTTAAAACCGGACAGCTCCGAATATAATATGGAGAAAAGGACAAGGAGTTTTTTATGACCAAGAAAGAAGAAAAACGGCGGAAAGCCGAATATCAGCGCAGACTTTCCGAGCTGTCGGACATACGTGAACGGCTTCGCTGCGCATACGCGGCATTTGACAATACGACAGATCGTGATATGATGGATGCATGTATATTTGAGATAAACGCGCTCAAGGCAAGATATAACGGCGCGGTCATCAATATCAAAAATTTTTATCAATAGGAGGCAAAATGGACACTCTCCAGACCATAATTTACGTTGTTATCGGGGTTTTGCTGCTATGGCTTATCATAAAGCTCTTCTCAACCCCCATCAAATGGGCTTTAAAGCTTCTTCTGAACGCGCTTTTGGGCTTCGTTATGCTGTTTGTATTCAATTTTCTCGGCGGCTTCATCGGGCTTGAGCTTACGGTCGGATGGCTGAGCGCGATAGTCGCGGGCATACTCGGTATTCCCGGCATAATTCTGCTTCTGCTCATCGAAAACTTTTTCTTATGATACATAAAAAATTCAAGGCATGAACTGCCTTGAATTTTTCTATTTCAGGAGCTTCAGCGCCTCCGATATTTCTTCAAAATTCATACTGTGGGAGGCCTTTACGAGGACTGTGTCGCCCTTTCTTATAAGCTGCGGCAACGCTTCGATAAGCTCGGCATTTGTTTCAAAATGCACAGAAGCTATCCCCTTCGCAGCCTTACAGGTGTTTCTCGAAAGCTCGCCGGCGCATAACAGCAGGGATACGCCATTATCCGCGGCATATCTTCCCACTTTCCTGTGAAGGTCTTCCCGGTTCTCGCCCATCTCAAACATATCGCCCAGGATGCAGACCTTTCGGCCGGAGCTTTGTGAAAGTGAGTCTATCCCGCACATGACCGAGTCGGGATTTGCATTGTAGCAGTCGTCAACGAGCGTGATAAAGCCCGTGTCTGAAATGCTTGCCCTGCGGCCAACCGTCTCATAATTTGCGATGCCGGCAGCTATCTCCCCGTCGCTGAGTCCGAGCTTAAGTCCCACCGCGGCGCCCTCAAGCGCGGCATACACCATGTGCTTTCCGTATGCGGGGATATAAACACGTATTCTTCGCTGACCGCTCACGATATCGCAGCTCATGCCGCGCAGGCCGTCATAGTTGATGTTTTCCGCCCTGACGTCGGCATTGGGCTCAAGCCCGTACAGTACTCTTTCCTGCCTGCACTCATAGGATGCCAGCAGGTCGTCGTCGGCGTTTAAAAACAGGGTTCCGTCCTCGGGCATGAACTCCACCATCTCGGTCTTTGCCTTTAGAACGCCATTTCTGTCGTGAAGGCGTTCAAGATGCGCGTGGCCGATAAGGGTATACACCGCCATGGTCGGGCGCACGATCTTCGCAAGCCGGCGCATCTCGCCGAAATCGGATATGCCCATCTCGATAACGGCAGCCTCGTGCCCGGGCTCAATGCGGAAAACGGTCAGCGGTACGCCAAGCTCGTTATTGAGATTTTTCTCAGTTTTAAGCACGTTGTACCTTGTGGACAGGACCGCCGCGACCATCTCCTTGGCGGTCGTTTTACCGACGGAGCCCGCAACTCCTATGATGGGGATATCAAAACGCTTACGGTAAGCTTCCGCGAGGTCTTTAAGCGCCTGAGCGACATCCGGAACAACGATAACGCTGCCCGAAACGCCGTCGGGAACATATTCCGCAAGGCAGCACACCGCGCCGAGCTCAAGGGCTTTGGCGATGTAGTCGTGACCGTCGGCGCGCTCTCCCCTGAGGGCTGCGAACATCGCGCCTTTTTCAACCTTTCGGCTGTCTATAACAGCGCTGAGTATCTCCTCATCCGCGTTTTCTTTGTTTATGAGCCTGCCGCCTGCTATCGCTGCAGCCTCCTTAACGCTTAAGCCTTTCATTTATACTTCTCCATTGACACGGCAATGATCTTTTCACAGACCTCGCCGAAGTCCATGCCCTGCGCCGCGCCCATCTGAGGCACAAGGCTTGTCGGTGTCATGCCGGGCAGAGTATTTGCCTCAAGGCAGTAAAGCTGCCCGTCGCTTTCGTCCATCAGAAAATCCGCTCGGCAATAAACGTCTATCATGAGGGCTTCGGCAACACGCTCGGCAAGGCGCTGCACCCTGTCGGTATCCTCCGGGCTGAGGGGCGCAGGGCAAAGCTCCTCGGTAAGGCCGGCCTGATATTTGTTCTTATAGTCGTACCACCCGCTTTTCGGGATTATCTCAATAACGGGCATCGCCCTTCCGTCCATAACGCCGACTGTGAGCTCGCGGCCCTTTACATATCTTTCGACCAGCACACGGGCTTCAAACCTGAAGGCAAATTCAAGCGCAGCATCATATTCGTCGCGGCTGTAAACAATGGAGGTGCCCACGCTTGAGCCGCCGCTGCAGGGCTTTACGACACACGGAAAGCCCACATCCTCATAGCTTTCCGCGCCCTTTTCGAGCACGATGCCGGCAGGGGTCGGTATCCCGCTGTGCCGGAACAACACTTTTGACAATTCCTTGTTCATGGCGAGGGCGCTGCCCAGATAGCCGCTGCCGGTATATCTTATGCCGAACATATCAAATGTGGCCTGCACCTTGCCGTTTTCCCCGTCCTCGCCGTGGAGTGCAAGGAAGCTGATGTCGGCCGCTCTGCATATCTCTATAACGTTTTTGCCTATCCGGCTGCCGTCGCCGTCTGCGATCATTTTCTCAATATCCGGCGTTTCCTCGCGGACGGAGTAACGAAGATCCTCCTGCTCTCTCTCGAACAGCTCCGCGGGGTCCATGTACTTTCCGCTGTATCCGTAATACAGATCGAGCAGCACGACCTTATGTCCCTTTTCACGCAGAGCACGGGCCACACAGCTTCCGCTGGTTATGGACACGTCGCGTTCGTTTGAAAGTCCCCCGCATACAACCGCTATCTTCATAACTATATTCCTCCTGCATTTATAACATTTGGATTATATCACGGCTGAGCAAATCATTCAAATACATATTGAAAAAATGTGCTCATGTATGTTATAATTCGTTTTTGTAATCTGATAGAAGGTCGTTGTGTTTATGAATTATGTCGTGGTCGATTTAGAGTGGAATCAGGCGATGAGCTCAAAATCCTCCGTTTTTAACAAACTCCCTATCAAACTGAGGGGTGAAATTATCGAGATAGGCGCTGTCAGGCTCACCGAGGATATGCAGCCTGCCGAGGAGTTCACGGTGGACGTAAAGCCCGTGTACTTTAAAAGAATGCATTACAAGGTCAAAAAGCTCACCGGCTTTGACAAGGAGCGCCTTGCGCGGGGGCTCAGCTTCCGCGACGCTTTTGAAAAATTCAGGCAGTGGTGCGGCGATGATGTGACCTTCCTCACATGGGGCTGCGACGACCGGGGCATCATGGAGCAGAACATCATCATTCACGACCTTGATTGGGACTGGATAGCCGGCTGGATCAATCTTCAGCTTATATATAATATGCAGACCGATGGGGACAAAAATCAAAAATCCCTTGCGACCGCAATGGAGCACTTTGAGATAGAGCAGACGCGCATAGCCCACGACGCTCTCGGCGATGCGTACAACACCGCGCTGATATGCTCAAAGCTCAACATGGCAGAGGGACTTGCCCAGTACGACGCAGCTGCCCGGACGCTCGCTACCCGAAGCAGAAAGGAAAGCTCCGCCGATAACGGCCCCGAAGCTCTGGAGCATCTTGTTTTCCCCGGATATGTATCCAAAGCCGATGCCTTTGCCGATGAAGAGCTCACAAAAATATGCTGCCCGAAGTGCGGCAGTGATCTCAGCGCCCAGCGATGGATCAATCAGGGCGATCAGCGCTATATGAACGTGTACTCCTGCCCAGACTGCGGCTCCTTCCTTGTCAGGCTTAAATTCCGCAAGCAGGAGGACAATACCTGGTCTGCCAACCGGCTCATATACGAAGCCGACGAGGGGATGCTGGATTTCTACCGCAGCAAGGCGGCGCTCTCCCGCAGACGCGGCCGCGGCCATTCCTCCAAGAAAAACCGCCCCGCGAACAAACAATAATCAAAACCTCCCAAACCACAGGCTTGGGAGGTTTTTCAGCGCGTCAAAAAAAGATCCCGCATACTTAGATGCGGAATCTTTTCGTTTATTATGCATTTTTGGCTTATTCGGCGTCTTCCCAGTTGTGCCAGACGTTCTGCACGTCGTCGTTATCCTCGAACATATCGAGCATCTTCTGCATATTCTTGATATCGTCCTCGTCGGTGAGCTTGATATAGCCGTTCTGGGGCAGCATCTCGACCTGAGCGGAAAGCAGCTTATAGCCGGCGGCGCTAATCTTCTCGGCAACGGGAGATACGTCGTCGGGCTTGGTGTAGACGACAAAGGTCTCACCGTCGGGCTCGAAATCGTCGGCGCCGGCGTCAAGGGCCTCCATCATGACGGTATCCTCGTCCAGCTCCTCATCCTCGTTGTCGATAACGATAACGCCCTTCTTATCGAAGGACCAGGACACGCAGTTGGCAGCGCCCATGTTGCCGCCGAACTTATCAAAATAATGGCGCATCTCGCCCGCAGTGCGGTTGCGGTTATCGGTCATGGTCTCAACAATAACGGCGACACCTGAGGGTCCGTAGCCTTCATAAACTATCTTCTCGTAGTTATCGGTATTGCCCGCACCGAGCGCCTTATCTATTGTGCGCTTGATGTTGTCGTTGGGCATATTCGCGGCCTTTGCCTTGGTTATGACGGCTGCAAGGCGGGAATTGTTATTGGGGTCGCCGCTGCCGCCCTCCTTGACCGCAACGATCATTTCACGGGCTATCTTGGTGAATGCCTGTGCTCTCTTAGCGTCGGCCGCACCCTTTGTTTTCTGTATGTTATGCCATTTGGAATGTCCGGACATATGTTCAACAGCTCCTCTAAAAGTATAATTACAAATTAACGGCGATTATTTTACCACAATAAGCAGTGTATTACAAGAAAAAATTACTTTATCCTGCGGCATTCGAGGTAGTAGCGCTTATCATTGCCGTGACCTATGGAAAAGCTCTTCTTCGGGAACGGGCCGCTGCTCATAACAGATTTGAACAGCTCGGATTTTTCCATGCGCGGAAGCAGTATTCCCGCGCAGTTTTTTCTTTTCGACATGGTTATGCACTTATTATCGCCGTGTATATAGTCTATCCTGCCACCGTGGCGGGCGATAAATCCCTTGCAGAAGTCCTCGCAGCTGCCTATGAGCTCCCCTATCGTCAGGCCGGAAACGGAGATAGTTTCAGTCTTTTCGCCAGTTATCAGAGTAATGTCTCTCACCTCGCCCGTTCTTCCGGCGAAAAAGCTTTTCGCCTCGCTTATGAAGCTCTCAGGCAGAGTATCGAAAATGACCTTGTGTATGGGCTCAAAGCTAATTGCCTCATCGTGGATATTGACAAGCTCCGCAAGGGCGTACCGCGCCGGACAGCTCTCCCATTCACTTTCCGGAAGCTGCGATTTAACGTTCTCCCAATGCTTTTTAGCCGCGGCAAGGCTGTGGTTCCCGTCGCCCATTGCGAAGATCATCGGGTCAGCCGCAGTACCGTATTTCTTTGTAAGCTCACGCGCATCAGAAAGCTTTTCCACTGTGTTTTCCAGTGCCGTATTATCCTTAACGCGCCAGCCGCTTATATGGCCGCCGCGCTGCATCAGCTCAAAATCATACAGCTTTTCGCCCTTCTCGGCCGCGCTGAGCACCGCGTCGTCGGGATCATCCACGAATATCATAATATGCGGCATCTCCAGCAGAGCCTTTTCACGCACCTTGACTCTCGGCGGAAGCCTGTCCTCGACCGTATGCTCGGTGGCCCTTATGGGGGTATGCGTGCCATCAGCCCAGTCATATGCTTCAAGGTCGAAGGCTCCGACTATGCCGCGCCGCAGCATACCGCCCTCAAGCCTGCGCTCAACGCAGACATAGCTGTTCTTATATTCTTTGAATACGCCGCCGTTAAGATACTCGGCCATGGTTTTGTTGATCCTGTCGCTCTCGGCCTCGGGATCCTTAACGCCAAGCTCCGCCTCTGGCAGGATGAGTCTGAGCGACGAGGGCTTATCGCCGACTGTTTCATACACCTTTTCCCAATACTCGGGCTCCGAGGTGAACTGGTCGCAGGCCACGACGCTCCACGCGTGCATATCGGTTTGGGGAATAAGAATATCTGCCGGTTTGAATACCTGCATCAAAGCACCTCCAGCGCTATCTGAGTCCATGTTTCCATGCTGTCGTAATTATCCTTCAATTCGGGCACGGTCATCCACAGGCCTTCAAGCTTCTCGGTCTCTCTCACTAACACCTCGCCTTCGACATTGAGGGTAAAGCACGCGCCGAGGTGAACGCTTCCGACGCTGTTTGAGTCGTCGTTTATAAAGCCGCGGGATACAAGCTCCCCGTGCTTATCCAGCCTGACCTCTTCGTGTATCTCGCGCCAGAGGCCGCGCATAAGCAGGTTCCCCTCCTCGTCAACGGGATTTATGTGCCCGCCGATACCTATGGATATCCTGCCGTGCAGCCGCGCTTCGCCGCCTTTATTGAGCCTGCGTGTCACGAACACCTTATCGCCCTGGAGCAGGATGACATACGGGATTATCTGCTTATAGTCAGGACGCTCCTCGGCCTCGGCGCGCGGCATGAACTCATGCCCGCCCATTATCGCGTCAAGAATATCCTCGGTATTATCGCGTATAAGACCGTTCCTGCCGCCTATATACCGCTCGAGCTTTTCTCTTTTTACAACAAGTACCAGTTCCATCATTCTTCCCACTTTGCGGCTCTTTCAACGGCGCGAAGCCATGTTTTATGCAGCTTTTCGGCCTTTTCAGCCTCCATCTGCGCTTCAAATATCCTGTCGGATTCCCGAATGGCAGTAATATCGCCGATATCGTTCCAAACGCCGGCGGCAAGCCCCGCAAGGAAGGCCGCGCCGAAAGCGGTAGTCTCAACCATCTTCGGCCTGTCGATCGGCTTGCGCAGTATATCCGACTGGAACTGCATCATGAAGTTGTTGACCGACGCGCCGCCGTCGACACGCAGAACAGACAGCTCCTCGCCGGAATCCTTTTCCATGGCATCGAGCAGATCCTTGACCTGATAGGCGATGCCTTCAAGGGCAGCTCTGACGATATGGGCCTTCGTTGAGCCGCGGGTCAGGCCGACTATCGCGCCGCGGGCATACATATCCCAGCGCGGCGCGCCGAGGCCGGTGAACGCGGAGACAAGATACACGCCGCCGTTATCGGGGACGCCGGCGGCAAGAGCCTCGCACTCGGATGAAGTTGCAAGTATGCCGACTTCGTCGCGAAGCCACTGGATGGAGCTGCCGGCATTGAAAACGCTGCCCTCAAGGGCATATGTCGTCTTGCCGCCTATTGACCACGCTACGCTTGTCACAAGACCGCTGGAGCTGCGGACGGACTGGTCGCCGGTGTTCAGGAGCGTGAAGCAGCCGGTGCCGTATGTATTCTTTGCCTGGCCACGGTTAATGCAGCCCTGACCGATGAGCGCCGCCGCCTGATCTCCCGCGCTGCCGCAGACGGGTACTCCGGCAAGCATCTCAAGTCCCGTAAGTCCCGGGGCGACAGTGCCGTATATCATAGACGAAGGCACCGGAGTCGGCAGCATGGACATCGGTATCCCGAGCTTTTCGCAAAGCATCTCATCCCATTTGAGCTCGTCAATGTCAAATATCATGGTGCGGGAGCAGTTTGAATAGTCCGAAACGTGAGCCTTGCCGCCCGTCAGGTTCCAGATGAGCCAGGAATCCACGTTGCCGAACAGCAGTTCGCCGCGCTCGGCGCGTTCTCTCGCCCCGTCGACATTGTCAAGAATCCATTTTATCTTGGTTCCGGAGAAATATGCGTCAATGAGAAGGCCCGTCTTCTCGCGGACATACTCGCCTATCCCGGAGGCCTTCAGCTCGTCGCATATAGAGGCCGTGCGCCTGCACTGCCACACGATTGCGTTATAAACGGGCTTTCCGGTATTCTTATCCCAGACGATAGTCGTCTCACGCTGGTTGGTGATACCTATGCCGGCGATATCCGTCGGCGAAAGGCCGCTTTTCTCAAAAGCTTCCGCCATTGCGCGAAGCTGGGTTTCGAGGATGACCATGGGGTCATGCTCGACCCAGCCGGGCTCGGGATAAATCTGCGGGAAAGGATACTGCGCTACCGTGACAGGCGTACCCTTTGCGTCAAAGATTATTGCTCGCGAGCTAGTTGTGCCCTGATCGAGAGCTATTACGTAACCGTTCATATCTGTTCCTCCCAGTTTCTGTATTGACTTATTCATTTTTATACGCTAAAATTATTTTATTATGTTTTTATTCTATATCATAACATATAAGGGAGCTTTTTTCTATGCCTACTTTTAAAGATTTTTATTTCAATTCAAGCACCGGCAAAAACAGGATACATACCCGTATGTGTATCCCCAACGGCGAGGTACGGGCAGTTGTGCAGATAGTGCACGGAATTGCCGAGCATATTGTCCGTTACGACGACTTTATGAGCTTTTTGGCGTCAAAAGGTTTCGTAGCCGTCGGTACCGATCACCTTGGCCACGGTAAGAGCATCGAGAAAGAAGATCAGCTCGGATTCCTGGCGGATAAGGACGGCTGGACATACATAGTAAACGATGAGGAGATACTTCGCCGTGCTATGAAGGAGAACTACCCCAACGTTCCGCAAATAGTTTTCGGACACAGCATGGGAAGCTTTGTTACAAGGACTCACCTTATCCGTTTTCCCGGCGCATTCGACGCGGCCATCATAAGCGGCACCGGCAATCAGAGCCCTGCCCTCGTACTCGGAGGACTGGCTATGGGCAATCTTGTCGTCGCTCTCAAGGGGCCCCATCATTACAGCAAGCTTCTCAACAACATGGCCTTCGGCAGCTACAACAAGCTCTACGGCGAGGTCAGGACTGAATACGACTGGCTCAGCCGCGATGAGGCTCAGGTCGATAAGTATGTGGCAGATCCCCTCTGCGGTTTTATCCCAAGCTGCAGTCTGTTCAGGGATATGATGACCGGTATAAAGTTCATCACCAATCAGAATAATCTTGAGAATATGAACAAGGATACCCCCGTTTACTTCATGTCCGGCGATATGGACCCCGTTGGCGAGTGCGGCAAGGGCGTTAAACTTGCCTATGATAATTTCAAAAAAGCCGGTATGAAGGACGTTTCCATTAAGCTCTACAAGGACGGCCGGCACGAGATGCTCAACGAGCTCAACAAAGACGAGGTTTATGCCGATATTCTCGCATGGATAAACAGCAAGATCAAGGTCAAGGCTAATGTATAAAGCAACCGGTGCGCCGCAGAATTTTTCTTCTGCGGCGCACCGGTTATTCATTATTTCAGATACGCATTTCCCTGTTTCGCAGGAAGTTCATCATGCCGTCCTGCATACTGTCGAGCCGCGTCAGCAGCTTACCCGCGCCGTGGGCAGCGCAGGCTATGGGGTCGTCCACTATCATAGTGCGTATGTGGGTGCTGGCCTCGATTGCCTCGTCAAGGCCGTAGATCATACTGCCGCCGCCGGACATGATTATTCCGTTGTCCCCGAGATCTCCGATTAGCTCGGGCGGGGTGCGTTCCAAAACGGCATGAACATTCTCCAAAATAAGCTGAGCCGGCTCGCGGAGGGGCTCAATGAGCTCCGAGGAGGACACCGAAACGGTTTTCGGCAGACCTGTCATGAGGCAGCGGCCCTTGACCTCCATGCTGTCGGGTGCGTCGGTTCGAGACATGACTCCGCCTATATTAATCTTGACCTCCTCAGCGGTTTTCGCGCCGATGAGCATATTATGCTTTTTCTTGATGTATCTGATTATAGCCTCATCGAAGCTGCTGCCCGCGATCTTTATAGACTCGCATTCGGCAACGCCGCCCATGGATACTACGGCTATCTCCGTTGTTCCGCCGCCTATGTCGATGACCATATGGCCGTCGGCTTTCTTTATATCAACGCCCGCTCCTATGGCCGTAGCTACCGCGGTCTCAACAAGATATACCTTACGGGCTCCGGCCTCTATGGCAGCGTCGATTACGGCTCTCTCCTCAACACCGGTGATGCTGCTCGGAACACACATAAGAAGCCTCGGCTTAAAAAGGCTGAAGGATGTGACCCGGCTCACGAGCTCGCGCAGCATGAGCGCGGCCATGTCGTAGTCTGATATAACGCCCGACTTTATGGGATGGATAGCGACGACGTTTGCCGGTGTACGTCCGAGGGTTTTTTTCGCATCCTCGCCTATCTTGAGCATCTTATCCTTGACCTTGTCCACTGCGACAACTGTGGGTTCCCGGAGCGTAAGACCTTTTCCATGCACATAAACAAGGGTGTTTGACGTTCCCATGTCAACGGCAATGTCTCTTTCGTATATAACCATTTTTCAGCTCCAATCTGCCGCATCATTCCGTATCCGCGGCGATCATAGTTCATATTCTTTCCTGTTTTTCCGAAAATCAGTCCTCATGTCTGGCAAGAGCGGCGCAATAAACGGCCCTGGCTCCTGCTTTTTTCAGCATTCGCGCCGCCTCGCTCAAAGTTGAGCCCGTTGTGACGACGTCGTCCACAAGGAGAATGTACTTGCCCTTCACGTCAGCCCCATTTATCACCTGATACGCTCCGGCGACATTTTCACTGCGCTGCTTAGCGTCGCGTGTGCCTGACTGGGGCTTATTGTTCTTTATCTTTTTCAGCGTTGCCGCACAGGGCAGGCCAACGCGCCTTGCGATCTCACGGGCGATGAGCTCCGACTGATTATATCCGCGTCGGTGCTGCCGCCTTCTGCTGAGCGGTATCCATGATATCACATCAATACCGCCGCAATCAAGATTATTTTCAACGCATTCAGCCATAATAGCGCCGTATCTGACGAAATATGCCGGGCAGCCGTTAAATTTATACCTGTGGATCGATTCTCTGACCTTGTCCTTATAATACAGCGGCGTTACGCATTTTTCAACGAACGGAAATTTCTGATATATGCTGTCTCCCTTTGTATAGGGCAAATTTTTTTCGCAGTCACTGCAGATATCCGCGTTTTCCAGTACGCAGTCACAGAAAACGCATTTCCAGGGAAACAGCAGTTCTGAGATGACTTTAAGAATTTTCATCGGCAAGTCTTATCCTCAGGGCGCTGTATCGCCTCGATTGTTTGTGATTGTCAATCATCCTGTGGGCGACGGCGTCGTCCCCGACCATGACAAGCAGCTCCTTTGCACGGGTGACCGCCGTATACAGCACGCCGCGGGTCAGCAGCATCTGCACTCCGGCATTGAGAGCAAGAATGACCGCCCTGTATTCGCTGCCCTGCGATTTGTGCACCGTCAGCGCCCATGCGTGCTCAAGCTCATTGAGCATCTCAAAGCCGTAGTACGCGAGCCTGTCCTCGTAATCAACGCAGATCGTCTCAGCGGCAGGGTCTATTCCGGTAATAACGCCGATATCGCCGTTATATATGCCGGCGCCTGTCTGTCCGTTCCTGCCCTTCCATATGATATCGTAATTGTTCTTTATCTGTATTACCCTGTCGCCCTCACGGAAAACGGTTTCTCCGAAAAGCTTTTCCTTCTTGCTCTCATTGGGAGGATTAAGCGCTGCCTGAAGGCGCTTATTCAGATTTACCGTGCCGGTCTCGCCCTTTCGACTCGGCGACAACACCTGGATCTGATTTGACGGTATCTTCATATTCTCCGGCAGCCTGCGGGAACACAGCTCGACGATCGTATCAACGGCCGATCCGCCCTGAAGCCTTTTAAGACGGAAAAAATCGCCGGTATTGGCCTCAAAATCGGGGTGCTCTCCCCTGTTTATCATGTGTGCGTTTCTCACTATCCTGCTGCCGCCCTTCTGACGGAAGATCTCGGTCAGCCGCACGGCGGGGATGATCCCGCTGCGAATGATGTCGGAAAAAACATTGCCGGGCCCCACAGATGGGAGCTGGTCGGCGTCGCCGACGAGGAGCAGCCTGCATTCCGGCTTGATTGCCGATAGGATCGCCTTCATAAGTGTTATGTCAACCATAGAGCACTCGTCTATTATGAGAGCATCGCAGCCGAGCTTATCCTCCTCGCCCTTTGTGAAAACGACCGTTTCGCCGTCCTCGGACATTTTGGCACCCAGCATTCTGTGTATAGTGGCAGCCTCCCTGCCGCTCAGCTCCGTCATGCGCTTGGCCGCTCTTCCCGTCGGAGCGGCAAGGAAGGTCTCTATCCCCAGCTCGTCATACAAGCTGAGGATACCCTTGAGTATAGTCGTCTTGCCGGTCCCGGGGCCGCCGGTTATGAGCAGCATCTGATTTTTCATTGCAAGCTCTATGGCTTCCTTCTGCATGGGTGCATATTTAATACCGTTGGCGTTTTCAAGCCTTGCTATGAACTCATCCGCCGCAAAGGGGGCCCGGAAGCTGCGGCGGCTCATGGCCTTGAGCTTTTCGGCGGTATAGGTCTCAGCCTCATAAAGCTGTGCAAGATAGCAGGCATCGAGTCCCGCGACGGTATCGCAGACGAGCTCGCCCGTTCCGCTGAGCCTGTCAATTGCCTCTCCTACCTTCTCAGGCGCAACGCCTATGAGCTGCGCCGTCGCCGGTATGAGCTTATTGCGCGGGATAAAGCAGTGGCCGTTTCCGGAGTTATGGATGAGCTCAAATATGACGGCGGCGCAAACACGGTTCATACTGTCCCCTTCGATGCCGAGCTCAAGGGCGAGGCCGTCGGCCTCGGCAAAGCTTGCGCCTATATGTGACGACGATAATATGTAAGGATTTTCGTGGATGATATCAAGGGCGGAGTCGCCGTAGAATTTGAAAAGCCGCAGGGCGAATATCGGCTGGATGCCGTATGAGCATAAAAACTCCGTCAGTCTTCTTACGCCCGCCTGTTTCCTGAAGCCGGCGCTTATCTCCTTGGCCTTGCTGGGGCCGATGCCTCTTATCTCCGCAAGCTTTTCCGGCTGCATTTCAAGCACGTCGAGAGACCTCGCGCCGAATTTATCGACTATCATGGCGGCAGTGGCGGGCCCTATCCCCTTCACGGTGCCTCCGGCGAGATATTCATATATATCGTCGGCCGACACCGGCAGCATACGGTTGCACTGCTCAATCCTGAACTGTCTGCCGTGCTGGGCATGCGTCATCCATGTGCCCTCAGCCGAAATGGTCTCGCCGGGGGCTACGTATGGCAGGCAGCCGACCGCGGTAGTCGTTTCGCCGTTTTCGGTCAGTATCCGCACCACCGCGTAGCCGTTCTCGTCGTTTCTGAATATTACTGAGCTGACGGTTCCGTTAATTTCACTTGATTCAACCATTATCTTGATCTTCCTCGGTGTAGTAAATGCATCTGTACTCTGCCTCATAGTGCCGCGCAATATGGCGGGTTTCCTCGTCGGATCCATGGGCCATGATACGGATATTTGCCTTGAGCGTTCCGTTTTCTCTGAGCCACAGCAGCCCTCTGAGCGTCTGCTCCAGAGCGGGTTCATGGCCATGTAAGTTAAGGCCGATCACTATTTCCGTGTTGTCTCCGGTCCTCACCGGAGTGAGAAGCACGCCCTTGAGAGCCCAGATGATGAGCAAAAGCATCGCGGCGATAACAAAGCCGACTGCAAAATTCAGCGTCATTTCTTTCCCTCCCCATTTATTCTATGGGAAAAGGCGCGATACGTTAAAGGATCTTCTTCAAAAACTGTCCCGTAAAGCTCTCGGCGCATTCGCCACAGCCCTCGGGAGTACCGGCAAACACAAGATTTCCGCCTCCGTCGCCGCCCTCTGGGCCGAGGTCTATTATATAGTCGGCGACCTTGATTACGTCAAGGTTGTGCTCGATGATGATGACCGTGTTTCCCGCGTCGGCAAGCTTGTCGATTATCTGGATAAGCTTATGCACGTCCGCCATATGCAGACCCGTCGTCGGCTCGTCGAGGACATATACGGTCGAACCTGTGCTTCGCTTTGAAAGCTCCGTTGCGAGCTTCACGCGCTGAGCCTCGCCGCCTGAGAGCGTCGTGCTCGACTGGCCGAGCTTTATATACCCGAGCCCTACTTCGTTAAGGGTATCGAGCTTTGACTTCAGCCTCGGCAGATTGGTAAAGAAGGCGCAGGCTTCCTCGACGGTCATATCGAGCACCTCGTGGATGTTCTTGCCCTTATAGCGAACCTCCAGGGTCTCGCGGTTATAGCGCTTTCCCTTGCACACGTCGCAGGGCACATACACGTCCGGCAGAAAGTGCATCTCGATCTTCTGAAGTCCGTCGCCCTTGCAGGCCTCGCAGCGTCCGCCCTTGACGTTGAAGGAAAAGCGGCCCGAGCTGTAGCCGCGCAGCTTGGCATCCTCAGTTGAGGCGAAGAGCTCGCGGATATCGTTGAAAAGCCCGGTATATGTCGCGGGGTTTGAGCGCGGAGTTCTGCCGATGGGACTTTGGTCGATATTTATCACCTTGTCAACATCCTCAAGGCCGAGCACTTCATCGCATTTGCCCGGCTTCACCTTTGTCCTGTTCTTCTGCTGGGCAATTGTCTTATACAGTATCTCATTGACAAAGCTGGACTTTCCGCTTCCGGACACGCCGGTCACACAGGTTACAACTCCCTTGGGCACTGAGATGTCGATGCCCTTGAGGTTGTTCTCCCTTGCTCCGCGCACGGTTATGAAGCCCTTATCTGTCTTTCTGCGGCTTGACGGGACGGGTATCCTTTTCTTTCCGCTCAGGTACTGTCCCGTGACAGAGCGCGGGCAGGCGCAGATGTCATCAACACTGCCGGCGCAGACCACCTCGCCTCCGTGTATCCCCGCTGCCGGGCCGATGTCCACGATGTAGTCAGCTGCGCGCATAGTGTCCTCGTCGTGCTCGACGACTATCAGGGAATTTCCGAGGTCACGCAGCTCTTTAAGCGTTTTGAGCAGCTTTTCGTTATCCCTCTGGTGAAGCCCTATGCTGGGCTCGTCAAGTATATAAAGAACTCCTGTGAGCGATGCACCTATCTGCGTGGCAAGTCTAATTCGCTGGCTCTCGCCGCCGGACAATGTCGCCGCTCCTCGGGAGAGACAGAGATACTGAAGTCCGACATTCTTTAGAAAGCCCAGACGGGCTTTGATCTCTTTTATAATGCGCTCGGCAATGATATTTTCCCTGTCGCTCAGCTCAAGCCCGTCAACAAAATCCATGGCCTCATTTATTGACATATCACCCATTTGGGCTATGTTTATTCCGCCGACGGTGACTGCGAGAGCCTCCCTGCGAAGTCTGAGTCCGCCGCAGGACGGGCAGCATATCTCAGACATACATTCCTCGATCTCGGCGCGCATCGCAGGGCTCTGCGTCTCACGGTACCTGCGCTCAAGATTATTGCATATACCCTCGAAGGGGCGAGAGAATTTTCCCGAAAATGAGCTGTTTTTACGTTCTCTTTCGTATGCAAGCTCAAGATTTTCACCTTTGGTGCCGTACAGCAGTGCCTGTCTTGCCTCATCCGAAAGCTCGCGTATGGGCGTGCTGAGTTTGAAATCATATTTCTTCGCCAGCGCGTTATAATACATCGCCGCTATCGAATCGCTGCCCGAGCCCCAGCCTGTGGCTTTTATCGCGCCCTCGGCTATGCTCAGGCTGTCATCGGGAATGATCAGCTCCGGATCGATAAGAAGCTGCACACCCAGCCCGTCGCAGGTCGGACAGGCGCCGTAGGGCGTATTGAATGAGAACATCCGCGGAGTGAGCTCCTCTATGGATATCCCGCAGTCCTCACAGGCGTAGTTCTGGGAAAACAGCACCTCCCTGCCTTCGCTAATAATGTCGGCGATAACAAGACCTCCGGCAAGTGAGGCCGCCGTCTCGACAGAATCGGTGAGCCGTCTTTCGATCTCCGGCTTAATGACGATGCGGTCAACTATTATCTCAATATTGTGCTTTTTGTTCTTGTCAAGCTTTATTGTCTCCGACAGCTCATACAGGCTGCCGTCCACCCTTGCCCTCACATAGCCCGATTTCCTTGCGTCCTCAAAGACCTTGAGATATTCGCCTTTTCTCGCCCTGACTACGGGAGCAAGTATCTGGAGCTTAGTGCCTTCAGGCAGCAGCATGAGCTGGTCGATTATCTGGTCAATCGTCTGCTGGCGTATCTCTTTTCCGCATTTCGGGCAATGCGGCTTGCCTATACGCGCCCACAGCAGACGCATATAGTCATATATCTCGGTCACAGTGCCAACGGTCGAGCGAGGGTTTCTCGAGCTGGTTTTCTGGTCGATGGAAATAGCCGGTGACAGACCCTGAATATTGTCAAGATCGGGCTTATCCATCTGGCCGAGGAACTGCCTTGCGTAGGACGAAAGACTCTCTACATAGCGCCGCTGGCCCTCGGCATATATGGTGTCGAAGGCGAGGCTTGATTTTCCGCTGCCGGAGACACCCGTCATTACGACCAGCTTGTTGCGCGGGATATCTATATCAATGTTTTTGAGGTTATTGGCTCTTGCGCCTTTGATCTTTATATATTCATTCATTTTCACTTACCAGCTCCGCATATGCACCGCGGGTCAATTTAATTAATTCAGCAGGCGCAAGCTCCACCTGACTGCCGATCTTTCCTGCACTCACCATGATCGTGGGCAGATGCTCGGCGCTGCTGTTGAAAAAGGTCCTGAACTGTTTTTTCATACCTATGGGCGAACATCCGCCGCGCACATATCCCGTAAGCGCATTTATCTCGCTGACGTGTATCATGGCGACCGACTTCTCTCCGGACGCTTTGGCGGCTTTTTTCAAGTCAAGCTCCCCCGTTACCGGGATGACAAAAACATATATGCTTTTGCTCGCCCCCCTTGCGACAAGCGTCTTGAACACCCGCGCAGGCTCCAGGCCGCACAGCTTCGCGACAGTCAGCCCATCCACGGCCGCGTCGCCGTGGGGATATTCATGGGGAGTGTATTTTACTTTCTTCTGCTCAAGCAGCCGCATCACATTGGTTTTTTGCTCTTTCATCATATCACCGCCAAATGGTATAATATCCGCTGTTCGGATATTATACCCTGTTAATACTGATCTTTCAACACAAAAAAAGACTTCCGGAAAAGTCCGGAAGCCTGTATATTTCGTCGGTCAATCCTTATTGAAACGTGCCAGCAGATTCTCGGTGCTGTTGTCGAGTATCTTGTAGAAGCGCGCCTTTGTGTTATCGTCTATCTCCGGCATTCCGATATCACACCATTGGGAAATGATACCCACTATGCCGTTGACATAGAAATCGCATACAAATTCAAGATCGCCCCACTCTATATTCTTGCCCTCGGCAACTATTGCCGCAAAGGTATGGTAGACGAGATGCAGTCTGCGCTTGAGGTATCTGAGCAGATATGCACGGTTCTGTGAATTAAATATGTTAAGGACAAAAGTTCTGTTATCCTCGAGATAGCGGAAGAATACCGAGACATTTTCTTTCCACTTCTCGTAATATATCTCCGACGGCAGGACTCTGTTGGCGTCCTCCTCAAATACCCACTCGAGCAGATCGTAAACATCATCAAAATGGTAATAGAAGGTCTGGCGGTTGACGCCGCATTCCTCCACAAGATCCTTGACCGTTATTTTATCGATGGGCTTAACGGCGAGCATTTTTTTCAGAGCATTGCCTAAAGCTTCTTTTGTTGAACTTGCCATTTTTCTACCCCTTTCAGTTATTAAACAAACTATATCACATATTTTTTTAAAATGATAGATTAATATTTAATTTTTTCTCAAAATATGCTTAAATATAGTAGCATATTTTACTGAAATCGGAGCAGGATCATGAATTCATGCAGTAATTTAACAGGAAGATACGCACCCAGCCCCAGCGGGATGCTGCATCTGGGGAATATGACCACCTGCCTGCTTACATGGCTGGATTCCCGAAGCGCCGGCGGAAGCCTTGTATTGCGTATGGAGGATCTTGACCCGGAGCGCAGCTCTGACTCATTTGCGTCTCAGATCGCCGCAGACCTGAAGCGCCTCGGGTTGGACTGGGACACAGGCTATCCTCAGCCTGAGTATTCCCAGAGTAATCGCACTGCTCTTTACGAGGATGTGTTCGGGCTGCTGATGCGGCGGGATATGCTGTACCCCTGCTATTGCAGCAGGAGCGAGCGCCTTGCCGCCTCAGCGCCGCATCCCGGAGAGGAGCACAGGGATCCGGGCTGCAAGTGCAGATATTTAGGCCGCCTTGAGCGGGCAGAGCTTGCTGCCAAAGGCAAAAAGCCTGCGTGGAAGGTGAAGGTTCCGGATAAGCGCATTTCCTTTGCCGACGGTCACTACGGCAAATTTGAGGAAAACCTTGCCGACAGCGGAGACTTTATAGTAAAGCGCTCGGACGGCGTTTTCGCATATCAGCTCGCAGTCTCCTTTGA
>CALZAG010000013.1 GCA_945613045.1 uncultured Clostridia bacterium
AATGACCCCCTGCTTGTAAGGCAGGTGCTCTAACCAGCTGAGCTATGCTCCCTCATCAGCAGCTTGTTCATTATACTAAAGCTTACCCCAATTGTCAATAATTAATTTTTAAAAATTAATCGCTTTCAGCTTCTTCCAGCAGGGCTTTCATGTCCTCGGGTGAGAAAGAGTACACCGTGTCGCAAAACTGACAGCTCACCTCAACGGGCTTGCCCTCGGCTATCATATTCTTAAGCTCATCCCTTCCGGCTCCGAGCAGAGCCTGCCCGACGCGGTCGCGGCTGCAATAGCAGCGGTATCCGATCTCGTCCTCGCCGACCATGTGGTGTTCAAGACCCTTAAGGACCTGATCTAAAACCGCCTCAAGCCCGTCCTCTGCGAGGACGGTGGTGAGCTGATCCATCATGAAAATATTTTCCTCGAGCAGGTCGATGTATTCTTCCGGGGCGCCCGGCATAAGCTGAACGATGAAGCCGCCCGCCGATTTTACGGAGAGGTCTGTGTCGATGAGCACGCCCAGGCCGCAGGCCGAGGGGATCTGCTCGCTCTCGAGCATATATGCGGTAAGATCCTCGGCGATCTCGCCGGAGATAAGCTGCGTTGAGCCGATGTAGGGCTCTCTGAGACCGATATCCCGGCTGACGGTTATCATTCCGTCCCTGCCGACGGCCCCGCCCACATCGAGCTTTCCGTCGCTGCGCAGAGGAAGATCGACCGACGGGTCCGTGACGTAGCCGCGCACACGGCCCATGGAATCGGAAACGGCAATGACGCTGCCTATGGGGCCGCCCCCGTTTATGCGTACCGTCAGGCTGCCGTCGTCCTCCTTCAGCAGATTGCCGAGCATGGAGGCGGCGCACAGCGTGCGCCCCAGCGCCGCGGCGGTCGTGGGGGTGCAGCCGTGGATATCCTTCGCCCTCTGAACGGTGTCCCGCGCCGACACCGCGGACATTTTAATATAGCCGTTTCCGGCAGTTGCTCTTAAAATCCTATCCATTGTGTTACCTCAATAAATGCTCGTGTTGGACGCGGCGAGGAACATCCTTCCGCTGTCGCCCTGAGGGCAGTCGCTGCACAGCCTGACGTTTTCAAAGCCTGCGTTTTCAAGCATGGCTTTGAGCTTTTCCGGCTCGTGGGCATATTCAATATGCTCCTCGGACTCGCGCCGCCAGAGCTTTCCCTCGCGGGAGAATATATCCATACCGTAGCAGACGCAGTTTTCCTCATCATCAAAGTCTGCCCGCCAGAGACAGAGCATATCCTCGCTTTCATCGACAAAAATTTCGCCGTCGATGCTTCGGAACCAGTCCGGCGTGCGTATGTCGAAGATGACAAGACCGTAGGGACGCACAAAAAGATGCAGTCGGCGGAATACCTCGCCGAGCTCCTCCGGCGGGATATAATCCATGCCGTCGAGGGAGCATATCGCCGCGTCCACCGTGCCGAAGAGATCGAGCTCGGACGCCTCCTGACATAGGAACAGCGGCGGAATCTCAGCGTCCGCCGCTTTGCCTGTGGCCTGCATCAGCATATCGGGCGAGGCGTCGCAGGCTATCATCTCATAGCCCCTCTCCGCCATCAGCCATGTAAGGGTGCCGGTGCCGCAGCAGAGATCAAGAACGGTGTGATACTCGCCCTGTGCCTTTGAAAACTCCGCCTCGTAAAATGCCAGAAAATCCTCATACGGCACGTCGCCGGTGAGCCGGTCGTACCATGAGGCCAGAGGGCCGTAGGAAATGCTCATCAGTCTTCCTTCTGCTCGGCAAGTCGATTGAAAGCTACCTCGTATCCGTCCTTGCCGTACTGCAGAGAGCGGTTGACGCGGCTTATCGTCGCGCTGGAAGCGCCGGTCTCCGCGAGGATGTCGTTATATATCATGCCCTTGGAAAGGCAGACGGCCACCTGATAGCGCTGCTCCATGGCCTGCAGCTCGGTAACGGTGCACAGGTCGTCAAAAAAATTCATGCACTCTTCAACGCTTTTCAGGGTGAGGATCGCTTTGTACATGTCAATATTACGGGGTTTTCTGTTTAATTTGTTCATTATATATACAAGCCTCCTGAGAAATGCTGTAAGTTCAAGCTCAGACTGGGAATATTGTACATCATTACTGCACAAATGTAAAGTGCTAATGTGTAAACAATAACATAAAAGTTGGTCGAATACGATTTTTAAACCTGAAAAGTCGGCAGTTTCCTATTGATAAAAATCGGTAAGTGTTATACAATCAAATCAAGAAAAACAGGAGGTGAGAATTATGCCTTTCGGTTTAACAATGACAACGTTCTGGCTCATAGTCATGGTGATGTTCCTTGTAGTCGAGGCGACCACGGTAGGACTTGTGTGCATCTGGTTCGCAGTGGGTTCTCTGGCTGCTCTGCTGGCTGCCATGTGCGGCGCACAGCTCTGGCTCCAGATCGTGCTGTTCCTTGTCGTTTCCGCCGCGACGCTGTATTTCACAAGACCCCTTGTAAAGAGATATGTCAACTCTAAAGTGGAGCCCACAAATGCCGACATGGTGATAGGCAAGGAGTGCAGGGTGACCGAGACCGTGGACAATATCGCAGGAACGGGCGCTGTTTATGTTGACGGGAAAACATGGACTGCGAGAAGCGAAAACGACGAGCTTATCCAGGCGGGGACTCTCGTAACGGCAAAAAGTATTGACGGTGTCAAGCTCATTGTGGCCGCGCCTGAAAAAGAAACTGTATAAAGTATAAATATAATATTAAAAGGAGAATGAAATGCAGTACATCTTATACGCTATTATCGTCCTCGTGCTTATCATTATCGTGAGGAATATCCGCGTGGTGCAGCAGAGCAAGGCTTATGTCGTTGAACGCCTCGGCGCGTACAAGGTCACCTGGGGCACCGGCATCCACATCAAGGTCCCATTTATTGAGAGGGTCGCAAAGGTCATCTCCCTCAAGGAGCAGGTTGCCGACTTCCCGCCCCAGCCCGTTATCACCAAGGATAACGTCACCATGCAGATAGACACCGTCGTTTACTTCCAGATAACCGACCCCAAGCTCTATACCTACGGCATCGAGCACCCCATGGTCGCCATTGAGAACCTCTCCGCGACCACCCTGCGTAACATCATCGGCGATCTTGAGCTCGACCAGTGCCTGACCAGCCGCGACATAATAAACGCAAAGATGCGCAACATCCTCGACGAAGCCACCGACCCCTGGGGCATCAAGGTCAACCGCGTGGAGCTGAAGAACATCCTGCCGCCGAAAGAGATCCAGTCGGCGATGGAAAAGCAGATGAAGGCTGAACGTGAACGCCGCGAGGCCATCCTCCGCGCGGAAGGCGAGAAGCGCGCCGCCATCCTTGAGGCAGAGGGCGAGAAGGAATCCGCCATCCTCCGCGCAGACGCGAAGAAGCAGCAGCAGATCCTTGAAGCCGAAGGCCAGGCCGAGGCTATCCTCAAGGTCCAGACCGCAACCGCGGAAGGCATCCGTCTCATCAACGAGGCGGCCCCCGGCGAGGGCGTGCTGAAGATCAAGGCTATGGAGGCCTTTATAGCCGCGGCAAACGGCAAGGCCACGAAGATCATCATCCCCAGCGAGATCCAGGGCATCGCCGGCCTTGCGGAGGGCGTGGTAGAATCCGTGAAGAACGCTCCCGCAGACGCGGAATAAGGACAAAATGCAATATGATTCAAATATCCGGCGCGCTTTGCGCCGGATATTTTCAGGTGAAGATATGATAAAAGTTGCAGAGTTTATGAAAAGACACGGCATGGACGCCGAGCGGGTGGATATGACGGAGTACACAAAGGCATTTCTTGCCGCAATGGAGCGTGGGCTTGAAGCACATCAGGATACTGTGCCTATGATACCAACATACCTGTACGCAGACGCTAAGCTTCCCAAGGGACGTAAGGCGGTGGTGATCGACGCCGGAGGTACGAATTTCCGCACGGGGCTTGCCTCCTTCGGCGAAAACGGCGCCGTGCTCGAGCGCGTGGATAAGCACAGTATGCCCGGCGCGGAAAAGCCCGCCGACTGGGAGGAGTTTATCTCCCACGTTGCCGACAGCGTAATGCCGCTTATGGAGGAGACGGAGGACATCGGCTTCTGCTTTTCCTATCCGGCCGAGGTGACGGAGGATATCGACAGCCGCATCCTGAGCCTTACAAAGCAGGTACAGATAAACGGATCGGAGGGCAAACCGCTTGGCGCGGAGCTGAGAAAAGAGCTTGTCAGCCGCGGTGTCAGGGTCGGGAAGATCGCCGTGCTCAACGACACTCCGGCGACCCTGCTCGGCGGTATGACCCTTGTTAAAGGCTCCAAGTACGGCGGTTTTATCGGCATGGTTGCCGGAACGGGCTTCAACGCCTGCTGTATGCTGCCTCAGGAGAGAATAGCCAAGGCAGGCTTTGCCGGCGGCAGGAAAATGCTCGTTAACCTCGAAGCCGGATCCTTTGACGGTTTCCCGCGGGGCGACTTCGACCTTGAGCTGGACGAGGAACTGCCCGATACCGGACACTATATCGGCGAAAAAATGATATCCGGCCGCTATCTCGGGCAGCTTTGTATGCACGTTCTCAAGCAGGCCGCACGCGAGGGCCTGTTTTCCGACCGCGCCACGGAGACCATACTCAAAATGACCGAGGTGACGACCCCGACGATAGATAAATGGGGCAGCGGCAGATTTCCCAAGGGCTTTACAAGCGAGGACAAGGTGAATTTGGTTTACATAATCAATGAACTTTTTGAGCGATCTGCGCGTTGCATCGCCTGCTGCCTGTGCGCTGTCCTGGTGCTGACGGGGGAGGGCACGGAAAAGCCCGTGTGCATAGCCGTGGACGGCTCGCTGTTTTGCAAAAGTAAGCTGCTGCGGCCTGAGCTTGAAAAATTCATGGATATTTACGCGGGCGAGATAATGGGGCGCAAATATGAATTCGTGACAGGCGAGGACATGAGCCTGCTTGGCGCCGCAGCCGCAGTTGTGCTGAATTGAGCCCCCGGCAGTATTGCCATACGGCTGCCCGCAGTCAGATGGTGTATACAAAAAATTATAATTCCCGAACCCGTAGGGGTGGTCATTGGCCGTCCGCGGACGAGCGATGCTCGCCCCTACGAGTGCTTTTTTACCGGACAGCCCTGTGGGGCTGTCTTTTTTCTTGACAAACGACCGATATGGATGTATCCTCAGAAAATGAGAAACTTTCTCAAATTGGAAGGGTGAAGCATGAGCTATCAGACACATCAGAAAACCGCGCTGCGTAAGTTTCTTGAGGATAATCCGAAGCGCCAGTATACGATAGACGAGCTGATAGGGCAGATGGGCGCGGACGCGCCCGCAAAGAGCACGGCCTACAGGATAGTAAAGAAGCTCTGCGACGAGGGGCTCGTGCGCCGCTTTGCCCGTGAGGGGGCTGCGGGAGCGGTTTATCAGCTTGCCGGAAAAAGCTGCTGCGCCGAGCATCTGCACATAAAATGCCTTGAATGCGGCCTGCTTATCCATCTTGACAGCAGGGCGCAGGAGGAGCTTATGAAAATCACCGGCTTTGTGATCGACGATGAACGCAGTATGCTGTACGGCCGCTGCGCGCAGTGCGCGGGGAGGGTGAAATGAAAAAAGCTGCCGCGCTTATTATTGCTCTGTCCCTGCTGCTGTGCGGCTGCGGTACGGAGCAGCCGGAGGCGGAGACCGACGATACGAAGCTGCAGATAGTGTGCAGCTGCTTTCCCGCCTATGACTTTGCCCGCGAGATAGCCGGTGACAGGGCGCAGATCACCCTGCTGCTCAAGCCCGGAGCGGAGGTCCACTCCTATGAGCCGAGCCCGAAGGACATTATCCGCATTCAGGAGAGCGACCTTTTCATCTGCAACGGCGGCGAGTCCGAGGAATGGGTGGAGTCGTTGACAGACGATAACGCCAATGTCATATGTATGATGGACTGCGTGGATACGGTTGAGGAATCGGACGAGGGCATATATTCAGCAGACCGCGACGAGCATGAGCATGAGGAGACGGAGCTTGACGAGCACGTATGGACCTCGCCGCTGAACGCGGTGAAAATAGTGGAACAGATCGCCGACAAGCTCTGTGCTGTGGACAAAAGCGGCAGCAGAGATTATCTTGTCAACTGCGAAATGTACAAGACGAAGCTGCTTGAACTGGATATCCGCTTCCGGACGACCGTGCTGCAGGCCGAGCGCAATACTCTCGTTTTCGCCGACCGCTTCCCGATGCGCTACTTCACGCTTGAATACGGCCTTAACTACTATGCGGCCTTCCCGGGCTGCGCTTCGGAGACCGAGCCCTCGGCCAAGACGGTCGCCTTTCTGATAGACCATGTTCGGGAAGAGGACATACCCGCCGTGCTGTACATGGAGTTTTCAAACGAAAAGATGGCGGACGTCATATGCGAGGACACCGGCTGCAAAAAGCTGCCGTTTTATTCAGCTCACAGTGTGACGGCGGAACAGTTTGAAGCCGGAGTGACCTATCTTGATCTTATGGAAATAAATCTTGACTCCCTCAAGGAGGCGCTTAACTGATGGCACAATTAATATGTAAAGACGTCAGCTTCGCCTATGACGGCGAGACCGTGCTGAGCGATATAAATTTCTCCATAGACGCGGGCTCATATCTCTGTGTCGTGGGCGAGAACGGCTCGGGAAAAACGACCCTGATAAAGGGCATCTTGGGGCTGAAAGCCCCGTCGGGCGGCAAGATCGAATTCGGAGACCTTAAGCCCTCCGAGATCGGCTATCTGCCCCAGCAGACCCGGATCCAGCGGGATTTTCCCGCTTCGGTATACGAGGTCGTGCTTTCCGGCAGACTCAACTCTATGGGCAAGCGGCTGTTTTACAACGCCGCGGACAAGAAGATAGCGCAGGACAATATGGAGCGCCTCGGCATCGAAGAGCTGAAAAACCGCTGCTATATGGAGCTGTCGGGCGGCCAGCAGCAGCGTGTCCTGCTCGCAAGAGCCATGTGCGCGACAAAAAAGCTGCTTCTGCTCGACGAGCCGGTAACGGGGCTCGATCCAGTGGCGACAAACGAGATGTATAATCTTATAAAGCTTATAAACCTGTGCGATAACACGAGCGTTATAATGATATCGCATGACATACACGCGGCGGTGCGCTATGCGACGCATATCCTGCACCTCGGGCATAAGCAGCTGTTTTTCGGCACAGCCGCCGAATACCGTCAGAGTGACCTTGCCCGACGTTTTGTGGGAGGTGGCAGAGGATGACAGAGCTGTTCACCGAAATGTTTTCCTATCATTTCATGACGCGCGCCATCGTCGTCGGCGTGCTGGTATCCCTGTGCGCGGCGCTTTTGGGAGTGTCCCTGGTGCTCAAGCGCTATTCCATGATCGGCGACGGACTTTCTCATGTCGGCTTCGGCGCTCTGGCGATAGCCGCCGCAATGAATGTCGCGCCGCTTGCTCTGGCGATACCGGTGGTCATCGCGGCGGCATTCCTGCTGCTGAGGATAAACCAGAGCAGCAGAATTAAGGGCGATGCCGCTATCGCGCTTATATCCTCGTCGGCGCTCGCCATAGGCGTTGCGGTCGTGTCCGTGACAACGGGCATGAATACCGACGTGTCAAACTATATGTTCGGCAGCATCCTGTCCCTGAGCAAAGCCGACGCGGTTTTGAGCATTGCGCTGTCGGCCGTCGTGCTGCTGATGTTCGTGCTGCTGTACCCCCGCATATTCGCGGTGACCTTTGATGAGACCTTCGCACGGGCGACCGGCGCAAAGTCGCAGCTTTTAAACACCGTTATCGCGGTGCTGACGGCGGTGACGGTGGTCATAGGCATGCGCATGATGGGCGCTCTGCTCATATCGAGCCTCATAATTTTCCCCGCGCTCACAGCAATGAGACTGTGCCGCAGCTTCAGGTCAGTCGTGCTGTGCTCGGCTGTTGTCTCGGTCGTGTGTTTCGTGCTCGGTATGACCGCGTCCTATGCGCTTGAGCTGCCGTCGGGCGCCAGCGTAGTGATAGTGAATATCATAGCGTTTTTGCTGTTTTCTTTTGCATCTTTACTGAAACGCAGGGCGTGAAACTGTAAAAAGTATATAAAACTCGGGTCCGTTTCAACAAAAAACGGACCCAGATTTTATTCAAAAATTCAGCAAACCGGTGAATATTCGCACAAAAATGAATATTATTCGCTAATTAAGGGATAAAACAAGAAAAAATCGAATATTTTTTCAAAAAAGTGTTGACAAAAATGAATACAAGTGATAATATATGCCCTGTCGAAAGTAATGACGCACTTATCAGTTAAAAAATTAAAGAGTTTGAAGAGGTAATAGAAATGAAAAAGATCATTGCACTTATACTTGCCCTGGTAATGGTGCTTGCACTTTGCGCCTGCGGCGGCAGCGGCGTCAAGCTCAAAATCCTTGACTCCGAGTACGTAACCGAGGATTATGCAATTGCAATTGCAAAGGATAACGACGATCTTCTCCAGAAGGTCAACACCGCTCTTCAGGAGCTCATCGACGACGGTTCCGTCAAGGCAGTCGTTGATTACTACATCTCCGGCATAGGCGAGCTGCCTGCGTTCCAGCAGAACGTTGCCGCCGACGCCGAAGAGCTGGTCATGGCGACCAACGCGGCGTTCCCTCCCTACGAGTATGTTGAGGGTGACGAGATCGTCGGTATCGACGCTGTCGTCGCCGGCCTCATCGCCGACAAGCTCGGCATGAAGCTCACCATCAGCGACATGGAGTTTGACGCTATCATCCCCGCTGTCCAGTCCGGCAAGGCCGACATGGGCATGGCCGGTATGACCGTCAACGAGGATCGTCTTGAGAGCATCAACTTCTCCATCTCCTACGCCACCGGTGTTCAGGTCATCATTGTCCCCGAGGACTCCGAGATCACCAGCTATGACGATCTGTGCGCAAAGATCGAAGCGGGCGAGGATATCCAGATCGGCGGCCAGAACGCTACCACCGGCTTCATCTATGCCGAGGACGAATTCGGCAGCGATCATGTTCAGGCATTCCCCAAGGGCGCTGACGCCATCGCCGCGCTGACCAGCGGCAAGCTCGACTGCGTTATCATCGATAATGAGCCTGCAAAGGCTTTCGTCGAGGCTAACAACGGCTGATATAATGTGAAGAATAAGTGAGGCTCCGTGCTTTCATGGAGCCTCCTTTTCGACGTTTAGAGAAAAGGGAGGGACTCTCTTGGAACAGTGGATTTCGAATCTGAAGGCGCAGTTCATACTTAACTTCATTGAGCAAGACCGTTGGAAGCTGCTTGTTACAGGTCTCGGCAATACTCTGAAGATAACGCTCGTCGCCTGCCTGATAGGCATATGCATAGGCGTTGTCATCGCCATCATCCGTTCAACATGGGATAAGAACCATGAGACCATGCGCAAGGGCTTCGGCAAGGGCCTGCTTGCGGTGGTAAACGCAATATGCAAGCTCTATCTGACAGTCATCCGCGGCACGCCTGTCGTTGTGCAGCTCATGATCATCTATTACATAATCTTTGCCTCATCCCGAAACGGCATCGCAATAGCCATGCTGGCTTTCGGTATAAACTCCGGCGCTTATGTGGCGGAGATAGTCCGCGGCGGCATCATGTCCATCGACGCAGGACAGTTTGAGGCGGGACGCTCTTTGGGCTTTAACTATGTTCAGACCATGCGCTATATTATAATCCCGCAGGTGTTCAAGAACGTGCTGCCCACCCTGGCAAACGAGTTCATCGTCCTGCTGAAGGAGACCTCCGTCTCCGGCTACGTCGCCATACGCGACCTGACAAAGGCCGGAGATATCATCCGCGGAGTGACGTATTCGCCGTTCATGCCGCTCATAGGCGTGGCGCTTATATACCTCACGCTGGTGATATTCTTCACATGGCTCGTAGGCAAGCTTGAAAGGAGGCTGCGCGACAGTGACCACTGATGTTCTTATCAAGGTAGAAAACCTGCAGAAGTATTTCAAGGGCGATATGATCAAGGCTCTTGACGGCGTCAGCACCGAGATCCATAAGGGCGAGGTCGTGGTCGTCATCGGTCCCTCCGGCTCCGGCAAATCCACCTTCCTTCGTTGCCTGAACCTGCTTGAGATGCCCACCGGCGGCACGATAACCCTTGAGGGTGTGGATATCACCGACCCCGGCTGCAACATCAATCTGCACCGTCAGAAAATGGGGATGGTGTTCCAGCACTTCAATCTCTTCCCGCATATGACCCTGCTTAAAAATATGACCATAGCGCCGACGAAGCTGCTCGGCAAGTCAAAGGAAGAAGCGGAGAAGAAAGCGCTTGAGCTGCTTGAGCGTGTAGGCCTTGCAGACCGCGCCGACGCGTATCCCAACCAGCTCTCCGGTGGCCAGAAGCAGCGCGTGGCGATAGTCCGCGCCCTTTGCATGGAGCCCGACGTAATGCTCTTTGACGAGCCCACCTCCGCGCTCGACCCCGAGATGGTCGGCGAAGTACTTGACGTTATGAAAGAGCTTGCACACGAGGGCATGACCATGGTCGTTGTCACGCATGAGATGGGCTTTGCCCGCGAAGTCGGCAACCGCGTGCTGTTCATGGCTGACGGCAGGCTCGTTGAGGAGGGCACGCCTCAGGAGATATTTGAGCATCCGAAAAGCGAGCGCCTTCAGGACTTCCTGGCAAAGGTGCTGTAAGCATATTATAATGATACTGCCGTGGGCACAGAGCCTACGGCAGTAATTTTTACAAATTTGCACTTTTAATTTGCCTGAGGATGTGCTATAATGCCCACGTTTATTGCGCATGGAGCGCAGGAGGCGCATATATGAAAAAACTGCTTATGACCCTGCTCGTAATGAGCATGGTGCTGTTTTCCGGCGTTTCGGCTTACGCCGAACTCGGAATTAAGCCCGTAGCCGACCCATGGGACGACCCAAACAACCTGACTCCTGACGGCGGCACATACTATGCTTATAACGAAGCGGGATATATAGTGGCGTGGGAAACTCCGGAGTGCAACACAAACGGAAAGTACATGCTGCTTGATAATAACACGAAGCTTGAAGTTGAGTACCGCGTAAGCTACATGGAGGACGTACCCTGGGGACATATAAGCCTTGAGCTTGACACCGACGAGGCGGGCAACCCCCAGAGCTTTGACGGATGGGTATTAATGTCCGACCTCCTGGATGAAGACGGAAAGCCCGCGGCGGTAATACCACCTGAGATACCCGAGCATCCCATGATAGCCGACCCGATACGCGTGGAGGAGCCGGAGGCTACCGAAGCTCCTGAGGCGACGCCGACCCCCACGACCCCCGTTCCTCCCAAGCAGGCGATAAATATAAGCAATACCTACAATAATGCGATAGTCTATACCTCGGTTGTGATAGCCGTTATCGCGATAGCCTTTGCGGTCCTGGTCCTTGTAAAACACAAGGCGCTCAACAAGAAAGGCGAATAAAACCTTCAGCGACGGACATAATAAATACAGAAAAAGAAAAAACCTTAGCACTCAAATCCCGAGAGTGCTAAGGTTTACAATTTGTTAATATAAAATACTATATTTGTTCATAATTATATGGTATTTTATATACAACAAGAAACAAAAGTTATAAATCGAAAGACGATTTACGACCTGTTCCAAAAAATTAGGAGGTATTAATTATGTTTGAACTTACACCTTTCGGCTATCGCCGCGTATCTGCTTATAATCCTTTCCGTGAGCTGGAGGAGATGTCCAGAAGCTTCTGGAACGACACAGAACTGACCGCTTTCCGCACCGACATCAAAAAGCAGGACGGGAACTACATCCTCGAGGCGGAGCTGCCCGGATTCAAGAAGGAAGATATCAGCATTGATATCGACAAGGATTGTCTGACCATTTCCGCAGAACACAAGTCCGAGGAAAATGAGGACGACAAGGACAAGGGCTTCATCCGCAGAGAGCGCTATTACGGCTCCTACAGCCGCAGCTTCAACATCAAGGGCATTAATGCCGACGCTATCAGCGCATCCTATAACGACGGCGTTCTCACCCTTACCATGCCGGAGAAAACTCCCGAGATTCCCGCAGCCCGCAGGCTCGAGATCCAGTAAGCTTGACCATAGGGGCCTGCCCCTATGACCATGCCGGTTCATCAGACAGATTTCTTTCATCCTCTCTCTTCTTATTAACTCCCTAAAACAACGGCGCCGCAGGTTCACCTGCGGCGCCGTTGTTTTTCATTCAAATATCTCTGCCGATACAGGCTCAACCCGGTCTGTCCATTCGCCGTTGAGAAGGGATTTGCGCTTTTTCGGCAAAATAAAAGCTTCTTCGGAGCGGTTAACGATGCAGATGCGCCGCTCACCATCATATTCTCGCTCAATCACGATAACGTTTGGATCAGGAGCGGATACTTTCATATTCCCCATATGCAACGCGGGGGAGGCATTGCGCAGCTCACCAAGCCTGGCATAAAAATTATGTAAACCTGTTCCGGAGGGCTCAAAGGGCGCTCTGTTAAAGGGATCCCGCGCGCCGTCGAGACATTCCTCGTCGCCGTAGTAAAGGCACGGGACGCCGGGGACGCAGTATTGTATAGCCGCGCATAGCTTTTGAAGAGCCGTCGCTTTTTCGCCTTGCTCTTTGCTTGGGCGCAGCTTGGACTGCTCGGCCCTGTTAAGTCCGTTTACGTCGTAATCAAAGGCAAGAGCCGTGTGCAGCCGTTCGACGTCGTGCGAGCCGAGAAGGTTCATCAGAGAGACATACATCGGCGCGGGGTAATTATGCTGCTGAGACATAAGAAAATCCCTCAGCTCAAAGGCACCGGACTTACCCTGTGCAAAGGCTATGACCGCCTTGCGGAAGGGGTAATTCATAACGCTGTCCAGAGAATAGCCCAGCGCATAGTTGCGTTTTTTGCCGTAGCTTTCCTTGCTGACGGCGTCCTCCCATACCTCGCCTATGATAACGCTGTCGGGCGAAACCTCCTTTGCGGCGCAGCTTATGAGACTCAGAACCTCGTCGGGTAGCTCGTCGGCTACGTCGATACGCCAGCCGCTTGCGCCTGCGCGCAGCCACTGCTTAACGACGCTGTTATCTCCGCTTATGATATATTCCTGCCATTTCGGATCGTTCTCGTTGACCTCGGGCAGATCTTTAAAATTCCACCAGCAGCGGTAATCGTCGGGGAAGCTCCTGAAATCATACCAGCCGTAATACGGCGAGCTCTTGCCCTGATACGCGCCGGTACTTTCGTAGCTTCCGAAGCGGTTAAAGTAAATGCTGTCCGCGCCCGTGTGCGAAAACACGCCGTCGTTTATTATGCGTATTCCCATGCTTTTGGCTCTGGCACACAGGTTTACATAATCCTCGCTGTTGCCCAGTATCGGATCGACTCTGAGGTAATCTGAGGTGTCATAGCGGTGGTTAGACCGCGCCTCGACGATGGGGTTGAGGTATATGACGCTAACGCCGAGCTCCTTGAGATACGCGAGCTTTTTTGCGATGCCCCGGAGGTTTCCGCCGTAAAAGTCGTCGGGCGCATAATCGCGCTCAAACGCTCTGGCCTGCCATTTGACGGGTTCGTCCGTGCTTTTGTGAAGCTCCGGGGTCTGACCGAGCAGGCGGTGGTATTCAATGCCTTTTTGAGCGGTACCGTCATCGGTGAATCCGAAACGGTCGGGGAAGATCTGATACATTATGCTGCGGGAAAACCACCCGGGCGTCTCAAATCCGCGCTTATAAACCGTCAGGCGAAAGCCCTCGGCGGGCTCGGCGCAGAGCCGTGACCTATGCCCGTCCTCCGCGGGGCAGAGCCATGCATTATCGAGCCTGAAGCGGTAGCGCAGATCCGCCGGCGACGGTGGAGAGAAGCTTGCTGTGAAGCCGGTATCGGTCTTGTCCATGGGGATCTCGGCTGAAAAACCGTCTCCGCAGACGCATAGAGACACCGAATTCACGCCGCCGAAGGCGGCAAGGGAGAGCGTTATTTCCGTGCCTTCCTCAACGGCGCCGCATGGGGAGCGAAACGCCGGGTCATACGCATCGTGGAAGGCAAGGCCGTAATCGCGCAGAGCGTCCTTGAGCACGGATTCAAGGTGCGCCGTGCGAGGCTGCATTTCGCAAAGCCAGTCTCTGACGGGGGCGTTTGTCAGCGCTCCGAAACAGCCGAGAACAATGTCTGTCGCCGGCTGTATACCCAGTCCGCAGTCATCCAATAAAAGCCGCAGCAGCTCCGAGGGGATAAGCTCCGACTTGTCCTCAGGCAAAAATTCCGGCAGCCGCCCGACCGGGCAGCCGTATTTGCGGCACTTATCCAGAGCCTCGGCAAATACGGCGGCGGATACGAGATATGAGCGCATATAATCGTGCACAAAATCGACCGGCCGCCATTTTTCGCCGTCGAAAGCCACGTCATAGCTGCGCGGGCGGAAGTATTCGATACTCAGCCGCCCGTCGTGTGACCAGTGCTCGGCATAGCCGCCGTAGGTGTTGACTTTTCTTATCAGAGCATCCATAAATAAAGCCTTGCGTATTCCTCGGAGGACCTTTTGAAGCTGAAATCGGCCTCCATCGCCTGACGGATAAGACTGTTCATTATCTCAGGGTCGCGGTAGCAGTCCATGGCAAGCAGCATGACCTCTTTCATCTCGTGGGCGTTAAAGTTTTTAAAGGAGAAGCCGGTACCCTCGCCGGTATACTTGTTGTAGGGCTTGACAGAGTCCTTCAGCCCTCCGGTCTCGCGCACAATGGGCAGGGTGCCGTAACGCATGGCTATCATCTGCGAAAGGCCGCAGGGCTCGAAGCGCGAGGGCATAAGCAGGAAATCCGCTCCGGCATAAACCTTGTGCGATAACTCTTCGTTATAACCGATGTACGCGCAAAGTCTGCCCTTATAGCGGCCCTCGGCGGCTCTCATGAAGTCCTCAAATTCCTTGTCGCCGCTGCCGAGCAGCAAAAACTGCATATCGTTGTACTGCATGAGTTCGTCTATCATTCGCTCGACCAGCGAAAAGCCCTTTTGCTCCGTCATACGGGTCACCATTGCGAAAAGTGGCACATCGCGGCGCTGCTCAAGGCCCATCGACTTTTGCAGCTCAAGTTTACATAACGCTTTATTGTCCAGTCGGCCCTTGTGATATCTCGAGGGGATGAGGGGGTCGGTGTTGGGATTGAAGGTCTTGACGTCGATGCCGTTTATTATGCCGCTGAGCTGGGCGCTGCGCGCTGTGAGGATACCCTCGAGCCCCTCACCGAAGCAGGAGGTTTTTATTTCATCGGCGTAGGTGGGGCTGACGGTGTTTATCCGGTCGGCGAAAACACAGCCGGCCTTCAGAAAGCTCGCGCAGCCGTTGAGCTCCATGAACTCCGGCGTGTAGTATTTATCCTCGACGCCCAGCAGATCCTGAACATAATCAAAGCCGAATTTTCCCTGAAACGCGATGTTATGTATCGTCAGCAGCCAGCGCAGGCGCTCCTGCATAGCGCCCTTGTACTGAGTCTTTGCAAGCATCGGCAGCATGGCCGCGTGCCAGTCGTTGCAGTGAACGACATCCGGCTCGAAGCCGAGATTGGGTATGGCGTCCAGTACGGCGCGGGTAAAGAAGGCGTACTGTTCGCCCTCAGCCTGCCCGCCGCGGTAGATCTTGTCTCCAAAATAAAATTCACTGTCTACAAGATAAATGCACACGCCGTCAAGCTCAAGGCGCTCTATGCCGCAGTACTGGGTGCGCCAGCCGAGGTTTACATAAAAATGAAACATATGCTCGACTCTGTCAGCATACTTATCCTTGACGCAGCGGTGATACGGGGTTATGACCCTCGCGTCTATGCCGAGCTCTCTGAGCGATTTCGGCAGCGTTCCGACAACGTCGGCAAGCCCGCCGGTCTTGGATATAGGCGCGCACTCGGCCGATACGAGCAGAATGCGGGGCAGCTCCGTGCGACCCTTTTCATTGAGTATTTTCCTGAATTCCTTCTTCATGCTCATCATCCGTCCTTTCCGGAATGTATTCAAAGTACACGGTCGACAGGGGAGGAAGATCGATCTGCGCACTGTAGGGCAGACCCTCATACTCCTTATCGCGGCTTACTATGGTTCCGGCATTATGTAAACCATTGCCGCCGAATTCGGCGCCGTCGCTGGAGAGAAGCTCCCGCAGGACGCCGGCGTGCGGAAGTCCTATAGTGAAGCCGCGGTGCTCGTTGGGGATAAAATTGCAGGCGCAGACGAGGCAGCTTTCGCTTTCCGGTCTTGCCGAGCGCAGGAAGGCGATGGAGCTGAGGCTTTTTTCGTTCACGCTGAGCCATTTGAAGCCGTCCCAGGATTTATCCACTTCGTAGAGCGCGGGGCACCTGGAGTATATATGATTGAGCGCCCGGTAATATTCCTGAAGCTTTTTGTGCATCGGGTAATCCAGCAGAAGCCAGTCGAGGCTCTGTTCATAGTTCCATTCTATAAACTGCCCGAATTCCGAGCCCATAAAGCAGAGCTTTTTGCCGGGGTGCGCGAACTGATATCCGTAAAGAGCGCGGAGCGTGGCAAATTTCTGCTCATAGCTGCCGAACATCTTGTCCAGCATGGATTTTTTGCCGTGCACCACCTCGTCATGCGAGTAGGCGAGGATGAAGTTTTCCGAAAAGGCGTACATCATGGAGAAGGTGAGCTTGTCGTGTGCGCCCTTGCGGAAAAGCGGGTCGAGTGAGAAATAATCGAGCGTGTCGTGCATATAGCCCATATCCCACTTGAAGCTGAAGCCCAGCCCGCCCAGCTCGGGTGGCATGGTCACCATGGGATAGGCTGTGGACTCCTCGGCGACGGTGATGGCGCCCGGGTAGTTTGACAGCACCGTCTTGTTGAGCTTGCGCAGAAACTCCACGGCGCCGAGGTTAATGTTTCCGCCCTCACGGTTGGGGGTGTACTCACCGTCCTTTCTGCCGTAGTTAAGGTACAGCATGGAGGACACCGCGTCCATGCGTATACCGTCGATATGGTAGTTTTCAAAGAAAAAGCAGGCCGAGGATATGAGGAAGGACTGCACCTCCGGCATCTCATAGTCGAAGATGAGCGTGCCCCATTCGGGGTGGGCCGCCATACGCGCCTCCTTGCACTCATACAGGCGCGTGCCGTCAAACTCGGCAAGGCCGTGCTCGTCCCGGGGAAAATGCGCGGGCACCCAGTCGAGGATAACTCCGATACCGGCCTTATGCATCACGTCGATAAATTCGGCGAACTCGTCAGGGGTGCCGTAGCGGCCCGTGGGGGCGTAGTAGCCTGTCACCTGATATCCCCATGAGCCGGGAAATGGGTACTCTGTAACGGGCAGGAGCTCAATGTGAGTGTAGCCCATGCCGCGGCAGTAGTCGGCAAGCTCGGGCGCTATCCCTGCGTAATTGACCTTGCCGTCATGCATTTTCCATGAGCCGAGGTGCAGCTCGTATATGGACATGGGCGAGGAGAAGGGGTCGGCCGCCGCGCGCTTGCGTAAAAAGGCGGCGTCGTGCCATTTGTAGGAGCCTGTCCAGACCTTTGAGGCCGTGTTCATTCCGGATTCCGACCAGCGGGCAAAGGGATCGGATTTAAGCACACGCCTGCCGCCCTTCTGGATAACGCAGTATTTGTAAAGGTCGCCGTTTTTAAGACCCTTTACAAAGCACACCCACATGCTACCGCATTTTTGCATGGGTGTGGCGGCATCGTTCCAGCCGTTGAAGTCTCCGACCAGCGACACAGCCTGTGCGTGGGGAGCCCAGAGCACGAAGCGGTGCATTTTGATCTCGTCAATGTACCGGCAGCCCAGCAGCAGCCAGGCCTTCTCAGCCTTGCCCGTGTTGAACAGGAAAACGTCGTCCCGGGGCAGGTATTTTTCTATCAGTTCAGAATACATATCGTCTCTCCAAGAATTTTTCTACAGTTTATTATAAACGCATGGCCCCGTAATTCCAATAACTTTTTGGAAAGTTCCGCTTGTGCAATTACAACAATTATTATATAATGAATCTCCAATCAGCACAATGAGGAGCTTTGATATGTTTTCATTCAATCACTTCAATTTTAATGTTTTCGACCTTGAGCGGAGCCTTAAATTCTATGACGAGGCCTTCGGACTGAAGCCGGTTCGTGAAAAGACAGCTTCCGACGGCAGCTTCCGGCTCGTATACCTCGGCGACGGAGTCACGGATTTTCAGCTCGAGCTGACCTGGCTGCGTGACCGCACGGAGCCCTATGACCTCGGAGAGCAGGAATTTCACCTTGCCTTTGTGGCAGAGAGTATGGAGAAAGCCCACAAAAAGCATGAAAAAATGGGCTGTATATGCTTTGAAAACCCCTCCATGGGAATATACTTTGTTGAAGACCCCGACGGCTACTGGATAGAGGTCATACCGCCGAGAAAGTAATATAATGAGGAAAACAGCATGGTTTGTGACAATATAAGCACAGGCGAAAACGGACATCTTTAT
>CALZAG010000014.1 GCA_945613045.1 uncultured Clostridia bacterium
TAGTAGCCGAACACCTTGTTGTAGCCCACCTTGAGCTTTTTGATGCCGGTGCGCTGGCGCTCGCGCGCCTCGAGCTCGGCGACGGCCTGCGCGCCGTTATCGCGGATCTGCCGGAGCTTGTCCACCTGCTCGGAGTAGCCGGTCCTGAGTATGCCGCCCTCGCGCACGGAAAAGGGAGGGTCGTCGCAGATGGCCCAGTCGATGCGCGTGAGTATCTCGTCAAGGGTGTCCATTGCGGCGATATCGCGCAGCGCGGCGCTCTTGAAGCCGCCGAGGAGGTTGCATATCTCCGGCAGCGCCCTTGCGCAGTCGGCAAGGCTCAGCAGGTCGCGGCCGTTGGCGGTGCCGTAGACGACGCGGCCTATGAGCCGCTGCATATCGCTTATGCCGCGCAGAAGCCCGATGAGCTCGCCGCGTGTGACGTTATCGCGGAAAAGCTCGTCCACCGCCGCAAGGCGGCGCTTTATCGCAACGGGGCTGAGCAGCGGACGCTCGAGCCATGCCCTGAGCAGTCTCCCGCCCATGGGCGTTCTGGTCTTGTCCAGCACCCACAGCAGCGAGCCGCGCTTTTCGCCCGTGCGCAGGGCTTCCGTCAGCTCAAGCGAGCGGCGGGTCGCCCAGTCCATCTCCATGTATCTGCCGCCGCTGAAAAGATCGATGCTGCGGATATGCGCCATGTCGGTTTTCTGCGTTTCGTCGATATACCGCAGCAGCGCTCCGGCGGCGGAGACCGCCTCAGGCGTACCGTCAAGCCCCGCGGCAGCAACATCCGGCAGGTCAAACTGCCGGCATATGCGCGCGGCGCACTCGGCATATTCATAGTCGTCGCCGCCCATCTCGAGCATACAGCCGAGCTTTTTACGGGCAAAATCGGGTATGGCGCCGGTCTCGGCGGCCGCCTTGTTCATGACAAGCTCACGCGGGGCAAAGCGGCCGAGCTCGTTTAAAACATGGCTCACCGCGTCGCCCTCGAAGGCCGCGACGCAGAACTCGCCCGTGGATATGTCGCAGAAGGCGGCCGCGGCGCGTCCGGCCTCATAAAACACCGAGCCGAGGTAGTTGCTGCGCCCCTCCTCGAGCATGGAGGCGTCCGTCACGGTGCCGGGGGTGATTATGCGGATAACGTCGCGCTTGACGAGGCCCTTCGCGGTGGCGGGGTCCTCGATCTGCTCGCAGATGGCGACCTTGTAGCCCTTGGCGATGAGGCGGGCGATATAGCTCTGGCTGCTGTGATACGGCACGCCGCACATGGGGGTGCGCTTTTCCGGATCGGCAATACCGCGGTCGCGCGTCGTCAGCGCGAGATCCAGCTCCCGCGACGCTATCTTCGCGTCCTCGTCGAACATCTCGTAAAAATCGCCGAGGCGGAAAAACAGCAGGCAGTCGGAGTGCCGGGCCTTTATCTCGTTGTACTGCTTTTTCATCGGCGTAAGCTCCGCCGTTTTCTCACCTGTCATTTGACCGCCTTTTCTTCCTTTTCCTTTTCAAGCCCGGCGCGGAAGCGCTCGGGGACGAATTTCATGAATTCCTCCCATGTATTGTCGGCATAATTGAAATAGAAAACGCCTTTTTCAACAAATTCGGGGAACTCGCGCCGCTCTTTGTCGGCAAGCTCATGGTCCGAGGCGTAGCACCACCACGACCGGCGGGTCTTTATAAGCCCGCAGCAGCGGACGTCCTCCCAGTTGAGCCGATATTCGGCGCCCTCCTCACCGCCGGTGCGGAAGATCATGCCCGTTCCCGTGAAGGAGATGTTCGCAAGTCCGAAGCTGTTGGCCGAGATGAAATGGGCCGAGATGAGCCATATGGCCGACAGCACAACGACGATGGCCGAAAGGCCGCGCAGGCTCGCAAGCGGGGTGAAAAAGCCCAGCGCCAGCACCGCCGCGCCGAGCACGAGCAGCACCGAGCCCGCGTAATACATCGCCTTTATTATGTTCGAGGGAAATCTCAGGCTCTGCGTGACCTGATATCTTTTGAGTTTTTCTTCTTTCATTTCTTTTCCACCTCTCCGTAAAGCGCCCAGGTATTGCTTGAAGTTATTCTCACGTCTATGAATTTTCCGATGAGCTCCGCGCCGCCCTTGAGGTGCACGAGCCTGCCTCCGTTTGTGCGGGAGGAGAGGTTGTACTCCGGTTTTCCCGTCTCGCCGTCCACGAGGACGCGCACCGTCTTCCCCTCATATTCCGCGTGCTTCTGAGCCGAGACGCGGTTTGCCGCCTCAAGGAGCCTGTCAAAGCGGCGCTGCTTATCCTCGCGGGTCGCCGCGTCGGGCATCGCAGCCGCCGGAGTCCCGACGCGCTTTGAGTAGATGAAGGTGAACATCGCGTCGTAGCCCACCGCGTCGCAGAGCTTAACGGTGTCCTCAAACTCCTCGTCCGTCTCGCCGGGGAAGCCCACGATGATATCCGTCGTGATGACGAGATCGGGCATATACCGCCGCGCAAGCCTTACCTTTTCCAGATATTTTTCCGCCGTGTAATTGCGGTTCATGACCTTCAGGACGCGGTCGTTTCCCGACTGCACGGGCAGATGGAGCTGATGAGCGCATTTTTCGCATTCGGCCATGGTGCGGAAGAGCTTCTCCGTCGCGTCCTTGGGGTGGCTGGTCATGAAGCGGATGAGAAACTCGCCCGGAATGTCGTTTATCATGCGTATGAGGTCGGCAAAATCCGTTTCGCCGCCGAGGTCGCGGCCGTAGGAGTTTACGTTCTGACCCAGCAGGGTTATGTCCTTGTAGCCGTCGGCGACGAGCTGCCGCGCCTCGGCCACGATATCCTCCGGACGGCGGGAGCGCTCCCTGCCGCGGACGTATGGCACGACGCAGTAGGTGCAGAAATTATTGCAGCCGTACATGATCGACAGCCACGCCTTGACCTTCCCGTCGCGCTTTAAGGGCATACCCTCGGCGACGGCCCCGTCGCTGCGGTCGACCGCGAAAACGCGCTTTTTGCCCGTCATGGTCTTTTGCAGAAGCTCCGGAAAGCGCCACAGCTCATGCGGCCCGAACACCAGATCCACCACGGGATAGGACTTCTTCAGCTTCTCGGCCATGTGCTCCTGCTGCACCATGCAGCCGCACACCGCGATTATCTGCCCCGGGCGCTGCTTTTTGCTGTGATTGAGCTGCCCGACGTTTCCCAGAACGCGCATCTCCGCGTGCTCGCGCACCGCGCAGGTGTTCACGACGATGACGTCCGCCTCGAACTCATCCTGCGTAAAGCCGTAGCCCATTTCGGCAAGATAGCCGCGTATCTTCTCGCTGTCTGCCTCGTTCTGCTGGCAGCCGTAGGTGTCCACCATGGCGAGGTGCTGCCGCCCGTCCGCCGCGAGCCCTTCGGCTATATGCGCGCAGATATCCTCCTGCCGCCGTATCTCGTTGATTCCTATTTCTTTTCTCTCGTAAGCCATTATCCGTGCTTCCTTATGCTTTGATTATTTAAGCATACCAAAAACGCCCCTGACTTTCAACTAAAATCTCCCCACGCCGCCGGCGGGCAAAAAGTTTTGAGGCTGTTAACAAAAGCCTGTGGTTTTTTCGGCAAAAACAATGTATAATAAGATATTCCGCATAAGGAGACCCTTGCGATATGACAAAGATAAACATACTGCCGCCGCTGGTGGCGGACATGATAGCCGCGGGCGAGGTGGTCGAAAGGCCGGCGTCCGTGATAAAGGAGCTCGTGGAAAACGCGCTTGACGCGGGAGCGGCGAAGATAAGCGTCGAATTCAAAAACGGCGGCGCGACCTTCATTCGCGTCACCGACGACGGCTGCGGCATGAGCCCCGAGGACGCGGGCGTTGCCTTCCTGCGCCACGCGACGAGCAAGCTTCACGACGAAAAGGGCCTTGAGGCCATAGGCACGATGGGCTTTCGCGGCGAGGCTCTCGCGGCGATATCCGCCGTGAGCCGCGTTGAGCTCGTCACCCGCGAAAGGGGCGCGGCCGAGGGCGTCGCCGTGACGGTGCAGGCCGGGGATATCGTCGACATGGTGCCCTGCGGCTGCCCGGAGGGCACGAGCATCACCGTGCGCGATATTTTCTTCAACACCCCCGCAAGGCTGAAATTCTTAAAAAGCGACCGCGCGGAGGCCTCCGCCTGCGCCGCCGCCGCGCTGCACTGCGCGCTCGGCAGACCCGAGGTCTCGCTGCGCCTTCGCCGCGACGGCGAGGAGCTTTTCTTCACCCCCGGCGACGGCAGAACCGAGTCGGCGGTATATTCCCTGCTGGGCAGGGAGCTTGCCTCAGCTATGCTGCCCTGCCGCGCAGAGGGCGGGGGCATGGCCGTCGAGGGCTTCGTGTCCTCCCCCGCGGCGGGGCGCGGCAACCGCAGCAACCAGCATTTTTACTGCAACGGCAGATACATAAAGTCCGCGCTTTTGCAGGCGGCGGTCGAGCAGGCGTATAAAAACACGCTGCTCACCGGGCGCTTCCCCTCCTGCGTTCTCTACATCAGCCTGAGCTGCGGCGCGGTGGACGTGAACGTGCACCCGGCCAAGACCGAGGTCAAGTTCTCGGACGAAAAGAAGCTGTTCGACCTTGTGTATCAGGCTGTGCGCGCCGCCATTGAGCAGGAGAGCGGGCCGCTTGAGATAAAGCTCTCGGAGAGCACGCGCCGCCTTGCCGCGGCCCCCAAGCCGGACTTTTTCAAGACCGTGAGCGCGGCCGATTACCGCAGGACCGCGTCGAAGGCCGAGCACCGCGATACCGAAAGGCCGGTGTTCAGATCTGCTCCGACACATTCCGCGCACAGTCCGTCGAGGGAGGTCTTTTCCTCCCGGAGCCTGCCGGACTCAGTCGAAAATACGCCCCCGAAAATCCCCTCATACACAGGAAAAAGTGTTGAAAATTCAGTTGAAAATGTTGAAAGCATCACGAAAAGCGCCTGCCGCGTGATAGGCGAGGCGCTCGGCACCTACATCCTTGCCGAGCAGGACGGGGAGCTGCTGCTCATCGACAAGCACGCCGCGCACGAGCGCATGATCTTCGACCGCCTGAAGGCTCAGGGACGGGAGATCATGAGCCAGACCCTGCTGAGCCCCGTCATCATAAAGCCCACGGCCGCCGACGCGGAGCTCATCGAGAAAAACGAGCAGCTTTTATCCTCGCTCGGCTTTGAGATAGAGCCCTTCGGCGCGAGCGAGCTTGCCATACGCGCCCTGCCGGACGACATCGACCCCGGCGAGGCGGAAAGCGCCGTTGAGGAGCTTTGCGAAAAGCTCAGACGCGGCGGAGTGAGCGCGGAGGACGCGCGCGACGAGCTGCTGCACACCGTCGCCTGCAAGGCGGCGATAAAGGCCGGCCGCCGGCACGATACAGCGGAGCTTGAGCGCATCGCCGCGGCTGTCGCGGCGGGCGAGGTCAGATACTGCCCTCACGGCAGGCCGGTATCCGTAAGGCTCACAAAAAAAGAGCTGGATAAATTCTTCAGCCGCATCGTCTGAAAGGAGCGCTCATGCCCCCGAAAATCGTTGTTGTAACAGGCCCGACGGCAACGGGCAAAACGCGGCTCGCGGTCGCGCTGGCAAAGGATTTTGACGGCGAGATCGTCTCCGCCGACTCCATGCAGGTCTACCGCCGCATGGACATCGGCACAGCCAAGGTCACTCCCGCCGAGGCGCAGGGCGTGCCGCACCGCATGATAGACGTCGCCGAGCCTTATGAGAGCTATTCCGTCGCCCGCTATGTGCGTGAGGCCTCGGCCTGCGTTGACGATATCCTCGCGCGCGGAAAGCTGCCCATCCTCGCCGGCGGCACCAATCTTTACATCGACTCTCTCGTATCCGGCAGGGACTTTGCCGAGAATGAGGGCGACAACGCGCTGAGGGAGCGCCTCGGCGCGGAATATGACGAGTCAGGCGGCGAAGCGATGCTCGAAAGGCTTCGCGGCTTCGACCCCGAGCGGGCGGCAAAGCTGCATCCGGCCGACCGGCGGCGCATCATCCGTGCCATCGAGGTGTATATGCTCAGCGGCAGGACCATCACGCAGCACGACCTTGAGACGAAGGCCGTCCCGCCGCGCTACGACGCGCTGCGCATAGCCCTCGACTTTGAGGACAGGGCGCAGCTTTACGGGCGCATCGACCGCCGCGTCGACGAAATGGTCGCGCAGGGGCTTTTCGAGGAGGTCAGCTCGCTCCTTAACGAGGGATTATCCCCCGACGCCACCTCCATGCAGGCCATCGGCTACAAGGAGCCGGCAGCCTTCCTGCGCGGCGAGATAACAAGGGATGAGGCCATAGAGCTTATAAAGCGCGAATCGCGCCGCTACGCCAAGCGGCAGCTCACATGGCTGCGGCGGGATGAGAGCCTTTTCCGCATCCGCTGGGGCGACCCGCCCGATTTTAATGAAGCCCGACGGCTTTCGACCGAATACTTGCACTCGCGTGGTTTATGATGTTTTCGTACCGTTTATGACCGGTACGAAAATACATACACAGGAGCTGCAATCATGCAAAAGACACAGAATTTACAGGACGCATTTCTCAATCAGGTACGCCGCGACAGGACAAACCTCACGGTTTTTCTCATGAACGGCTTTCAGATGCACGGTATCATACGCGGCTACGACGGCTTCACCGTCGTGCTCGATTCCGACGGCAGGCAGCAGCTTATTTATAAGCACGCCATCTCCACCATCATCCCGCCCAGGCCCGTGGAGCTCGGCTCGGACGACTGATGCGCGGGGGAGGCTGCCTTCGCTTTGCCGCGGCGGCGCTTTTTCTCGCGCTGGCGGCATACCTCGGAGCGGGCTTCCTGCGGGAGAGCGAAGCTCCGGAAACACTCAGGGCCGAGCGCGTCACCGAAAGCCGCTCGCTCTGCCTTGAGGGCGCCGTCATACGCGACGAGCGCTATGTCACCTGCTCGGACAGGGAGGCCTACCTCCCTGTCCGCACGGGCGAGCGCGTCCGCGGCGGCGAGGTCGTCGCCGTCAGGCAGGAGGCGCTGGAGGATTATTTGAGCTGCCTTGACGCCGAAAACGGCGCCGGGCCGGAAAAAGGGGAGCTGCGCGGGCTCATCTACGCGCCCTGCGCGGGCTTTTTCAGCAGCTATCTGGACGGCTTTGAGGAGCTCAGCCTTGAAAATTTCGACGATTTCACCCCCTCGGTGCCTGAAAACGCCGTGGGCAGGATCGTGCAGGGCGGCTGGTTTTTCGTCGCCGATACGAAGGAGGCGGAGCTGCTTCGGCCCGGGCAGAGCGTCACGCTCACGCTGCTTGACAGCTACGGCGCGCAGGTGCTCTCAAACCGGGACGGCAGGCTCGTCATCCGCTGCCGCGAGGGACTTTCCGACATTCTCAACGCCCGCCGGCTGACGCTCACCGTGACGCTCTCGGAAAGCAGCGGCATAAAGGTCCCGCTGAGCGCGCTGCGGCACGAGGAAAACGAAGCGTATGTATACGTCCTCAAAGCGGGGCTTGAGGAAAAATGCCCCGTCGAGATCATCTTTCAAAACGAAGACTACTGCCTTGTGCGGGAGGATAAGCTCCGCGAGGGCATGGATATAATATTGCAGAAATAAAGATAACTGGTGATAAGGTGATAATATGAGCATTGCCGAAAACGTTAAGCAGGTAAAGGAAAACATGGCCGCGGCAGCAAGGCGCTGCGGGAGGGAGCCCGACGGCATCCTCCTTTGCGCGGCGACGAAAATGAACGACGCGTCCCGAGTGCGCGAGGCCATAGCCGCAGGCGTTGACGTCTGCGGCGAAAACCGCGTTCAGGAGCTTACGGAAAAGCTCGGACAGGGAGCCTACTCCGGCTGCCCCCTGCACTTTATCGGGCATCTCCAGAAAAACAAGGTCAAGTACATCGTCGGGAAGGTCTCCCTTATCCACTCGGCCGACAGCCTTGAGCTCATCGGCGTCATTGATAAGCGCGCGGCCGCTCTGGGCGTTACGCAGGATATTCTGCTCGAAGTTAACATCGGCGGCGAGACGGCAAAGTCCGGCTTCGCGCCCGATAAGCTCGGGGAAGTTCTGCCTCGGATGGCAGATTTTCGGGCTGTGAGAGTGCGCGGACTCATGGCGATACCCCCGATTTGTGAAAACATGGAGGAAAACCGGCCATATTTTCGCGCAATGAAGCAGCTTTTTGTTGACATTGGGGCAAAAAAATACGATAATGTCTCTATGGACTTTTTATCAATGGGCATGAGCGCCGATTATGAGACCGCCATCGAAGAGGGCGCGAACATAGTCCGCGTCGGCACCGGTATCTTCGGCGCGCGCAGCTATGCTCAGAAATAATGAAGGTAAGGAGGATACATTATGGCATGGTTTGACAATATAAAAAACGCAATGCATCCCTACGATGATGATTATATAGAAAACGAAGAACGAGCCGCAGAGGAAGCCCTCGCCGGGGAAGAGCCCGCGGATGAAGACGCCTTTGAGGAAAGGCAGCCGCGCCCCGTGTTCTCCCGCAGGGAGAGCAAGGCCTCCGCGCCGCCTCCCGCTCCCGAAAAGGGCAAGATGAAGCTGCATCTTGTCAATCCCTCCGAATTCGGAGAGGCAGCCGAGATAGCCGACAGCTTAAAGTCCCGTCAGGCGGTGCTCATGAACCTCGAGATGGCCGACGACGTGACCGCCCGCCGCATGATAGACTTCCTGTCCGGCGTCGCCTACGCTCTGGGCGGCAAGATAATGCGCGTTTCCGGACAGGCATATATCGTCACCCCCACCAACGTCGATCTCGTGGGCGACGCAGTTTCCGATTTTGAAAGCGCCGGCCTGTATTTCTGACGGCGCGGCAGACATAAACAATCAATCAGCAACTACTGAAAGGTGGATTTAGATATGACTACTCCTCAGGAAATCCGTGAAAAGAGCTTTGACAAAGCCAGAAGTATGTTCGGCGGCTACGATATGGGCGTTATCGACGACTATCTCGAAGAGCTGGCAGACGACTTTGAAGCTCTTCAGAAGGAGAACTCCGTCCTCAAGGGCAAGATGAAGGTCCTTGTCGACAAGATCGAAGAGTACCGCGCCAACGAAAGCGCGCTGAACGCTGCCATCCTCTCGGCGCAGAAGCTCAGCGTCCAGATCGAGAACGACGCCCGCGCCCGCAGTCAGGCCATCGTCTCCGAGGCCGAGGCCAAGGCCGCTTCCATCCTCGGCGGTATCGACGACCGTATCGCGCAGGAGGAGTCGCGCCTTCAGGCCGCGAAGCTCAGCTCCGCGAAGTTCTTCGACACCGTTCGCGAGATGTGCCAGAAGCAGCTGGACACTCTTGATACCATCAGCGCCGCCTCCCGCCTGAGCTCCGAAAAGGACGCCGAGGCCATACGAATACCTGCCGAGCCCGCAGATCCCGCTTCCAACCCCGCTTCCGTGGACGCAGGCAACACTCAGGTATTCAGCTTTGTAAAGGACGAGCTCTGAGTTTTTTGCCGAAACAGCCGTTTCGGCTTTTGCTGCGTGATAACAGAAGGCGTGCGTATGGAGATAAACCGTCAGCGCGCCTTCTTGATTTTTATTATTACAAACATTCAGATAGAGGAGAAATACAACATGGCACAGAAATACGACGCAACGCTTAATCTGCCCAGAACCGACTTCCCCATGCGCGCAGGCCTGCCCAAGCGCGAGCCCGAGATGCTCAGGCGCTGGGAGGAGCTGGACATCTATAACGAAATGCTCAAAAAGAACGAGGGCAAGCCCCTTTTTAACCTCCACGACGGACCTCCGTTCTCCAACGGCGCCATCCACATGGGTCACGCGCTCAACAAGACGCTGAAGGACTTCATCACCCGCTCCTACGCCATGCGCGGCTACTACACGCCGTACATCCCCGGCTGGGACAACCACGGTATGCCCATTGAGAGCGCCATCATCAAGGAGCAGAAGCTCAACCACAAGGCCATGAGCGTCGCCGACTTCCGCTCCGCCTGCGAGGCTTACGCGAACAAGTATATCGGCGTCCAGATGGAGGGCTTCAAGCGCCTCGGCGTCATCGCCGACTGGGAGCATCCCTACAAGACCATGGACAAGGGCTTCGAGGCCGACGAGGTGCGCGTGTTCGGCAAGATGTATAAAAACGGCCATATCTACAAGGGCCTGAAGCCCGTCTACTGGTGCGCCCACGACGAGACCGCGCTGGCCGAGGCCGAGATCGAGTATCAGGACGACCCCTGCACCACCGTGTACGTCAAGTTCCCCATGAACGACGACCTCGGCAAGCTTTCGCACCTTGACAAGTCGAAGCTTTTCTTCGTCATCTGGACCACCACCATCTGGACCCTGCCCGGCAACCTCGCCATCGCCCTGCACCCCGACGAGAGCTACGCCGTCGTCAAGGCCCCCAACGGCGAAATGTATATCATTGCCGAGGCGCTGACAGAGAAGGTCATGGGTATCGGCGGCTTCACGGACTACGAGATCGTCGAGACCCATTCCGGCAGCTTCTACGAGAATATGCTGGCCGACCATCCCTTCCTGCCCAAGACCAGCCGCCTGCTGCTGGCCGACTACGTCACCATGGACTCCGGCACCGGCTGCGTCCACACCGCGCCCGGCTTCGGCGCCGAGGACTATCTGACCTGCAAAAAGTACGGTATGGAAATGGTCGTTCCCGTTGACGACCAGGGCCGCCACACCGATTACGCCGGCAAGTACGCCGGCATGGGCACCGAGGAATCGAACCCCGTCATCCTCAAGGACATGAAGGAGAGCGGCGTCCTCTTCGCCTCCGAGGAGATCGTCCACAGCTATCCCCACTGCTGGCGCTGCAAGAACCCCATCATCTTCCGCGCCACTCCGCAGTGGTTCTGCTCGGTCGATTCCTTCAAGGACGAGGCCATCGCCGCCTGCGAGGACGTGCGCTGGCTGCCCGCCTGGGGCAAGGAGCGCATGGGCGCGATGATCCGCGAGCGCGCCGACTGGTGCATCTCCCGTCAGCGCCGCTGGGGTCTGCCCATCCCCGTGTTCTACTGCTCGGACTGCGGCAAGCCCGTCTGCACCGACGAGAGCATCGAGTCCGTCGCAAAGGTATTCGAGGAGCACGGCTCCAACGCATGGTTTGAGCTTGAGGCCGCCGAGCTTCTGCCCGAGGGCTTCAAATGCCCCCACTGCGGCGGCGTGCATTTCACCAAGGAGACCGACACGCTCGACGGCTGGTTCGACTCCGGCTCCACCCACTACGCCGCGATGAAGCGCGACCAGGGCTTCTGGCCGAGCACCATGTATATCGAGGGCGGCGACCAGTACAGAGGCTGGTTCCAGTCCTCCCTGCTCGTGGCCGTCGGCGCACTGGGTCAGGGCGCGCCGTACAAGGAGTGCCTCACCCACGGCTGGACGGTCGACGGCGAGGGCAGGGCCATGCACAAGTCCCTCGGCAACGGCGTCGATCCCGCCGATATCGTCAACGAGTTCGGCGCGGACATGATCCGCCTGTGGGCAGGCTCGGCCGACTACCATGCCGACGTCCGCTGCTCCAAGGAGATCTTCAAGCAGCTTTCGCAGAATTACCTCAAGTTCCGCAACACCGCCCGCTACTGCCTCGGCAACCTCGCCGGCTTCGACGCAAACGACCTCGTAAAGCCCGAGGACATGATGGAGCTCGACCGCTGGGCGCTCACACGCCTTAACTCCCTCATTGAAAAGGCCGCCGCGGCCTACAACGACTATGAGTTCCATGTCATCTCCCACCTCATCAACGATTTCTGCGTTGTGGAGCTTTCAAACTTCTATCTCGACATCATCAAGGACAGGCTCTACTGCGAGGAGGCAAACGGCCTCAAGCGCCGCTCGGCCCAGACCGCGCTGTTCCTTATCCTCGACACCCTCACCAAGATGTTCGCGCCCATCCTCGCCTTCACCTGCGATGAGATCTGGCTGGCAATGCCCCACCGCGCCGAGGACGACGCAAGGAACGTCGTGCTCAACGAGATGAACAAGCCCTTCACCGAGTACGCCCTCGACGAGGCCGCCATGGCCGATTGGGACGCGCTCATCTCCGTCAGGGACGACGTAAACGGCGTTCTGGAGCGCGCCCGCGCCGACAAGCGCATCGGCAAGCCCCTTGAGGCCGCCGTCACTCTGCGCGCAAAGGGCGAGAGCAGGGCCGTCGTCGACAGGCTCTCGCGCATGGATCTGAAGGAGCTGCTGATCGTCTCCGAGTGTCTCGTCGCCGAGGATGACGAGATCGACCCCGAGGCCGTGACCGCCGCCGGCGCGAACAACAACGGCCTGACCGTGTCCGTCAAGGAAGCCGCCGGCGTCAAGTGCCCCCGCTGCTGGATGCACTCGACCGCCGCCGATCCCGAGACCGGCCTGTGCCCCCGCTGCGCCTCCGTCGTGGCCAAGCTTGACTAATCGCAGTTTTTGGTGCATTATATAAGCGCAGAGGTTTCCCCTGCGCTTAAAATGCAGTATCAGGCGGATGCAAGCACACCTGCCGCCGAAAGGATAAAGATATGCTGTACGCTATCATCGCCGTGATAATACTTATCGCGGACCAGTGGCTCAAATACTGGGTCACGGTAAACATCGCTCTGGCCACCGGCTCCGAGACCCTGATCCCCGGTGTCATCAAGCTGGTCAATATCCACAACTCCGGCGCGGCCTTCGGCCTGCTGGACAATATACCCTTTGCGCGCTGGATCTTCCTCGCCCTGACCGCCGTCATGATCGTCATCATCGTCGTCCTGCTCGTGCGGCGCACCTTCAATTCGAGGTTTGCCGTCTGGTGCGAGGTGCTGTTTCTGGCCGGTACGCTGGGCAACTGCATCGACCGCGTGCTCTACGGCTACGTTGTGGATATGTTCAAGCTGGAGTTTGTGAATTTCGCGGTGTTCAATATCGCGGATATCGTGCTCGTGGTCTCCTGCCTCATGTTCGTTATCTACCTCTTTATCGGCGAGAGGGACGACAGCGTGGACGAGCCCGAAAAGGCGCCCGCGCCCAAGGCCTCCGTTGACGAATTTGAGGACATCTTCGGCATCGAGAGCACCGATCCCGCGGCCGCCGTGGCTCCGAAAAAAAGCTCCGCCGAGGTTTTCGGCTTTGATACCTCCGCCGCCGAATTTCCCGCCGGGACGACGCCCATAAAGCCGGGCGGCTCCGCACGGGTGAGCGACGATGAGTTCTGGAGCTCCTTCAAAACGCCGCCGCGCGACGGGTCTCCCAAGGCTCAGCCCGCCGTGAAGCCGGCAAAGCCCGAGCCCGGGGCCGACAGCTATGACCTCGAGGACATTCTCGCGGAATTCAAGGATCTGTGATGAATAATACAATAGTAATAATTGCACAGGAGAGCGCCGACAGGATCGACGCTCTTCTTGCTCAAAACGTGCCCGGACTCACCCGCAGCGCCGCCCAGCGGCTTCTGGACGCGGGCGCCGTGAGCGTGGACGGCCGGACGGTGAAGAAAAATTATAAGTGCTCCGCCGGCGAGAGGATCGAGCTAAGCCTGCCGGAGACGCAGGAGACCGAGCTCAGCCCGCAGGATATCCCCCTCGATATCGTGTACGAGGATGAGGACGTCGTCGTCGTGAACAAGCCGCGCGGCATGGTGGTGCATCCCGCGCCCGGGCACCCCGACGGCACGCTCGTCAACGCGCTGATGCACCATTGCGGCGACTCGCTGTCGGGCGTCGGCGGTGAAAAGCGCCCGGGCATCGTCCACCGGATAGACAAGGACACCTCCGGACTTCTGATAGCGGCGAAAAACGACAACGCGCACCTTAAGCTCTCGGCTCAGCTGTCTGACCGCAGTCTCTCCCGTGTCTACGAGGCTGTCGTCCGGGGCAGCTTCCGCGAGGATCGCGGTACCGTGGACGCGCCCGTCGGACGGCATCCCACGGACCGCAAAAAAATGGCGGTAACGGATAAGAACTCACGCGCCGCCGTGACCCACTGGGAGGTGATCGCGCGCTATCGCGGCTATACGCACATACGCTGCCGGCTCGAGACCGGACGCACGCATCAGATAAGGGTGCACATGGCGCACATCGGCCACCCCCTGCTGGGCGATCACGTCTACGGCGCGCCAAGCCCCGACAAGGGGCTCGAGGGGCAGTGCCTGCACGCGAGGGAGCTGAAGTTCATCCACCCGCGCACAGGCGAGCCTGTGCACCTCGCCACCGGGCTCCCGCCGTACTTTCTGGACGTGCTGAAAAAGCTCGTCCCTCTCGGGTAGTCCCAACGCTTTCCCTCCGTATACAGCACAAAAGCAGATGCGTTTGCATCTGCTTTTGTGCGTGTCGAAAAAGCCTGCAAAATAATGAGCGCCCAAGGCTTCCCCTTGAGGGGAAGCTGTCGGCCTTGAGGCCGACTGATGAGGTGTGCGGGGAAATGCCGCATTTTAAGGATACTTCCGGCAAATTCGCAGCATTTTCCACCTCATCCGGCGCTTCGCGCCACCTTCCCCTCAAGGGGAAGGCATTCTCCTGCTCCAGAGTAAAATGAGGTTTATCGACAGCCTGAAAAGCAGATGCGTTTGCATCTGCTTTTTCATTTGCCGTCATTTAGAGACAGATATGATCGGGATACCGCAATGAGGAAAACCGCCGTTTTTACTGCGGATCGCCGCTCCGGCGAGGAGCCGTCTGCCAGGACCGGACGAAGCTGCGGGCCTCGTCGACGGCGCGGGACTTGGAGTTCAGCCGCAGGCTCACGCAGGGCTTTGTACCCGCCTCGACCTTGAGCCTGCCCTTGTACTCGGGCCTTGCGTACAGCAGCGAGATCTTCTCCATATCAAAATCCTCGAGCACGAACACGAGCCTGCCGCTTTTCTGGGATATATCGCTTATCCCCGCCTTTCCTGCCTCGCCGCGCAGCAGCGCGACCTGAACGAGCGCGTTCACACTCGGCGGCAGATCGCCGAAGCGGTCGATTAGCTCGTCGATGAGGTCGTCGGCCTCCGGCTCGGTGCGGATGAGCGCTATGCGGCGGTAGACATCCATGCGCTGCTCGGCGGAGGCGATGTAGCTTTCTGGTATGTTCGCCGACACGGCGAGGTCCGCCGAGCACTCGGCGCGCTTTTCCGGCTTTATGCCCCGCTCCTCGAGCACCGCCTCGTTCAGAAGCTTCATATACATATCGTAGCCGACGTCGATCATATGTCCCGACTGCTCCGCGCCGAGGAGATTTCCCGCGCCGCGTATCTCAAGATCGCGCATGGCTATCCTGAAGCCGGAGCCGAATTCGGCAAACTCGCGTATCGCGCCGAGGCGCTTTTCCGCGTCCTCCGTGAGCACCTTATCCTGACGGAAGGTGAGATAGGCCGAAGCCCTGCGGGTGCTTCGCCCGACGCGGCCGCGTATCTGGTGGAGCTGGGCAAGGCCCATTTTGTCCGCGTCCTCGATTATCAGCGTGTTGACGTTGGGGATGTCGATGCCGGTCTCGATTATCGTTGTGCACACAAGGATCTGTATGCTGCCCCCGGCGACGTCCTCCATGACGGCGGCGAGCTGATCCTTATCCATCCGGCCGTGGGCCACGCCCACCGTGACCTCATTGTCGAGAAGCTCGCGCAGCCTTATCGCGGTGCGCTCGATGTTGTCGATGCGGTTGTGCAGGTAATACACCTGCCCGCCGCGCTGTATCTCGCGCCGTATCGCGTCGGCGATGACGCCCCAGTCGTGCTCCATGACGAAGGTCTGCACGGGGAGCCTATCCTGCGGCGGCTCGTCGATGGACGACATATCGCGGATGCCCGACAGCGCCATGTTGAGCGTGCGCGGTATGGGCGTTGCCGAGAGCGTCAGCACGTCCACGCCGCGGCTGAGCTCCTTTATGTGCTCCTTGTGGCTTACGCCGAAGCGCTGCTCCTCGTCGACGATGAGCAGGCCGAGATTTTTGAACTTAACGTCCTTCTGCAGAAGCCGGTGGGTGCCGATGACAAGATCGCACCTGCCGGTTTTCAGATCCTGCAGCGTCTTTGATATCTGCGCGGGGCTGCGGAAGCGGCTGAGCACCTCCACCGTTACGGGAAAGCCGAAAAAGCGCTGCACGGCGGTCTGATAATGCTGCTGGGCAAGCACCGTCGTCGGCACGAGTATCGCCGCCTGACGGTTATCCATTATGCATTTCATGACAGCCCTGAGCGCGACCTCGGTCTTGCCGTAGCCCACGTCGCCGCACAGCAGGCGGTCCATGGGCGCGGGAGCTTCCATATCGGCCTTTATCTCGTTTATGCTGCGCAGCTGATCGTCCGTCTCCGTGTAGCCGAAGTTATCCTCAAACTCGCGCTGCCAGGGCGTATCGGGCGAAAAGGCGTAGCCGGGCGTCCTCGCGCGCTCGGCGTAGAGCGCGATGAGCTCCTTTGCCAGCTTCTTTGCCGAGGCCTTTGCGCGGCTGCGCGTTTTCGTCCACTCCGCGCCGCCCATCTTCGACAGCTTTACCTTGCTGTCCTCACCGCCGCCGAGATATTTCGTCACCATGTCAAGCTGCGTCGCGGGCACATACAGTGTGTCCGTTCCGGCGTAGCAGATTTTTATATAGTCCTTCTCGAAGCCGTCCACCTTCATCTTGTGGATGCCCGCGAAGCGGCCGATGCCGTGGACCTCGTGAACGACATAGTCGCCCGGCGACAGATCGGCGTATGAGCTTATGCGCTGCCGGTCGGGGGCGGTCTTTCCGCTTTTTTTCGTCCTGCCCCCGCGCACGCGGATAAGCTGGCTGTCGCTTATGACGGCAAGCTTCAGATTGGGATACTCCATGCCCGCCGACATCGCGCCGACGGTGATGAAGCACTCGCCGGACCCGGGCATTTTTTCAAGGCGCTCATACAGCAGGGCCCGTATGCCGTTATCCTTGAAAAAGCTCTGCAGCACCTGCGCGCGGCGCATATCGCCCGCGAGCACCACAACGCGGAAGCCCTGCTTCAGATACAGCTCCACGTCCTCGGCCGCGGTCTTTGCCGAGCCCGCGTACGAGGGAAGCTGCTTTGCCGGGATGCTCGCAAGAGAGCGCGGCTCAAGGGGATACCTGCCCACGGTGAAGGCGTCGGCCATGTAAACGGGGAAGTCGGCAAGGCGCTTTGTAAGCTCCTCCCATGAGATGCGGAAGCTGTCCGCCGTTGCGGCGAGCATACCCTTTGCGTTCAGGGCGGACACGTCCTCGCCGAGCTGCTTTATATAGCCCTTTGCCCTGTCGGCGCAGCGCACCGGCTGATCCATAAACACCAGCGCGTCAGCGGGGATGTAGTCCGTGCCGAAGGACGGCTCATACAGAAGCGGCAGGTACCTGTCCGCGTCCTCGAGCCTTATGCCCTGCCGCAGCTTTTCAGCGTCCTGACGCAGGGTGTTTTCCAGAAGCCGGAGCTGCTCGGAGTTTTTGCGCCTTCCGCAGCGCTCGGCCATGGCCTCGACAGCGGCGATGAGCGCCTGCCCGCCGCCTGTGGCGAGCGATACGAGCGCCTCGGCCGCAGGCAGTATGCAGCACTCGGAAACGGCCTCGGTGCGGCGCTGGGTCGCGGTATCGAAAAAGCCCATTGAGTCCACGTCGTCGCCCCAGAATTCGATCCTGACGGGCTCCGGGTACATGGGCGAGAAAAAATCGAGTATGCCGCCGCGGCGGGCGTACTGCCCCGCGCCCTCGACCTGCGCGGTCTTTGTATAGCCGCAGCGCAGGAGCGCCGTTTCAAGCTCATCCGGCGGACACACGCCTCCGTCTTTTACCGTGAACGCGGCCCTGCGCAGGGTCCGGGGCGGGATGCATCGCTGCATGAGCGCGGATACCGTCGCCACGGCAACGCGGCATTCGCCGCGGCTCAGGGCGTCCAGAACGCCGATGCGGCTCTGCTCTGCCTGACGCGAGGCCGCGACGCTGGGATAGAACGTAAAGTCGCGCGAAAACAGCAGCCGCGCCCGCTCACCCGTCATGGCCTCAAAGTCGCGCGCGAAGCTCTCGGCGGTGGATTCGTCGGGGCATATGACGAACATCGGCATTTCCAGCCGCTCAAACAGCGCGGCGGCGAGATTGACCCGATGCACCCCCGAAAGTCCGGAAACGAGCGCGGGAAGTCCTCCGCTCTCCAGAAGACCGGGGAGGGCGGCTGCCTCTTTATTCTCAAAGATTTGCTGATTCAGGATATTCATAGCTGACCTATTATACCGTTTTTTTCTTTTCGATGCAAGTATTGCCATACGGGCAATCCGTATAAAGAACGGAGCATTTCGCTTTTGCGC